>NZ_FMDO01000014.1 GCF_900095305.1 Proteiniborus sp. DW1
TAAAGAGAAAGCAAACGCTTTCTCTTTACTTGTGTGCGCCCAGCATGGGCGTAAACTAGTCGGTGAAAGTCCGATACGGGGGTTGATAGTGCCAACCGTTAGCTTAAGCCAAGGGTGTCCATCGTGAGGTGGAATCTGAAGGAAGTCGGCGGCAAAACTCCGGTCTGAGGTACACGAATCACATTCGAGGCTTAACCCTGTGGATGAGGTTGCACAACAAACCAAAGTCCTAAACTATCCGAAACAGGGAAAGTAAATGTGGCAGATATATGGAGCCCTATGTGTTAGGATAGTTGTCGTATAGAAGAAATAATATATAATAGAATTACGACAATAACCTAAGGAGAAAAACTATGGCTTGGATTTAGACCTGGAATGAATACAAGAGATGTATTAGAAAGAATATGAATGTGTACAGCAAAATATGAGAACACAATCAAAGCCTGTAGTTGGGTATACCAGATATGCTGATGACAGTGCGCCACGAAAGCGCATGAGATGTGCTTGAGTAGCGCAAATCATGTAGCTATGCTATATGGTAGATGAAGGTAGGCCCTTCGAAACCGTCATACAGGTGAAAGTTTCAAACCACCTTAAGTTGCTATAGTCAAAAGCTATGGTAGTGAGCGTTAAGGAAAAGGTAGAACAAGATTCTACCAGGTAAGTATCATAAATATGAATACAGATGAATCACTGATAAGAAGTTCAGGAACACCACAGGGTGGTGTAATAAGTCCAGTACTAGCAAATCTTTTTATGCACTATGCTTTTGATATGTGGATGAAGAAAAACTATCCAAATGACCCATGGGCAAGATATGCAGATGATGGAATAGCACATTGTAAAACACTAACAGAAGCAGAAAGCCTGTTAAAAGCATTAAAAGTGGGACTTGAAGAAATAGGGCTAGAACTTCACCTAGATAAAACTCGAATTGTCTATTGCAAAGATGATGACCGAAAGGGAAAGTATACAAATGAAACCTTTGATTTTCTAGGATATACATTTAGACCTAGATTATCCAAAAGCAAATATGGAAAATTCTTTGTGAACTTCACACCTGCTGTCAGCAACAAGGCAAGTAAAGCAATGAGACAGACAATAAGAAGTTGGAGATTACAACTTAAACCAGATAAGGAATTGAAAGATATAGCTAACATGTCTAATCCAGTTATAAGAGGATGTATAAATTACTGCGGAAGATTCTATAAATCAGCACTGTATCTTGTATTAAGGTATGTAAACGCAGCCTTAAGGAACTGGGCTAGAAGAAAATATAAGAAACTATCACGTGGGAAAAGAAAAGCTGAACATTGGTTGGGGAAAATAGCTAAAAATCTACCTAAATTATTTGCACACTGGCAAATAGGAATAGTACCAACGGCTGAATAATGGGAGCCGGATGAGCTGAGAGGTTCAAGTCCGGTTCTGAGAGAGACTGAGGGTGAGACTCCCTTGGTCTACTCACCTGGAGCTGTTGTCTGGAAAATCTGGAAACTAGTAAGGACTAGATTTAAAAATCTAATGAAACTAGGAGTCCCAAGAGATATAGCCTAGCAATTCGCCAACACTCGTAAAGGTTACTGGAGAATATCTAACAGTCACATATTAAATAAAACCATAACTAATCAAAGACTGATTAATCATGGTTTTAAAAGTTTAGCTTCACAGTATAATAAATTTAGATTGTCTTAATGAACCGCCAAGTACCGAACGGTATGCTTGGTGGTGTGAGAGGACGGTAATTAAAATAATTAATTACCTCCTACTCGATTATAAATATGGGCTGCTTGATTTAGCTGATCTATTGCAGCACTTACTAGTCGAGATGAATCAATCTGTGCTGTAGTATGACATCTAAGTGTCTGTATTTCAGAGTTTATTTTATATATTTCATCGGATATCTTTTTGAGAAGCTGACTAATTTCTAAAGCAAACTTTTCACTATTGCTTGCTAATGCTTGAACTTCTTTAGCTACTACAGAAAAACCCAGACCATGTTCTCCTGCTCTTGCAGCTTCTATATTTGCATTTAGACCTAATATCTTAGTTTGATTAGCAATTGTATTTACATATTTTATAACTTTATCGCTTTCTTCAATGTATTTATTTGAGGCTTCTGTAGATAAGTTGAGATTGTCACCTATACTGTGGATCGCATTTATAGAATTATATATTGACTGTAGGTTTTCCTGTACAGTATTAGATGTTTTAGTAATAGCTTCAATTTGTTTATTTAGCTTTATTAAGGTACTTATATTTCCTTCCACTAGAGTAGATACTAATAAAGCAGCATGGGAATCTATTATTTTGCATTTATCTTTGAATTTTTCAAATAAGATATCTGCAACCTTTTTTGAACCTGTTGCTTCTATTATCATATCAGCAGGTACACTTGATATATCATCAATGGATGATGAATATTTTATTTTAAGCTTTTTTGCCAAAACTATACCTGGAGCATCTAGATCTAAATCTACAACTATAGTAATATTTATATCATCTATTTCAGTTAAAGATTTAATAAGATTTGTCCCACCTTGGCCTGCTCCTACTATTGCAATATTCATATAATCTCCCCTTTGAATATATATAATAAATTTTCTATTCGTCATAAGAGGAAAAAAATCCTTCAAGATATAAATAGTATTATATTTAACAATTGCAAAATGATGCTGAAGTATTGTATGCTAATAAATAGATTAAAAGCTTTTATGGGGTGATATATTGCTGTACATAGGTATTATATTTATTATTGTGGGACTTTATTGTATTTTACAAGATTTTTTCGATATGAAAATTCTAGTAAAGGAGAAGGTAATAGTTAGAAATAGAAAATTTACTGTAGATGATTATTTTAAGATAAAGTTAGTTCTGGGATTGTTTGCTATTATAGTTGGAATTCTATCTATAGTAAATCACTTAATATACTAAAAGGGTGTAATTATGAGGAAAAAAAGAAACTTAACTTTACTAATAATTTTTATAGTGTTTTTTTCATTTCTTGGATTTCCAAGCTATAGCCTAGCTAGTAATCCAAAGACACTAATTATAGTATTAGACGAATTAGACTTTGATATATCTAAAAGAATTATTAGCAATGATATGTCTTTAGGACTTATGAGTATAAAGACAGCAGGCCTGTACAAGGAAAGCAGCAAAGAAAGCCTTTTTATGACCATGGCGGAAGGAAGAAGGTTAAAGATAAAAAGGGGACTATATCAAGGAACTCAGAGTCTAAACACAGGCTCAATTCAGGTTCAAGGATATGACAATATAATTAAGGACTTTAAAAATAGATATCCTAATTTTTCTCGGAAAGTAAGTTTTTTAGGTGATAACTTAAAGGAAAATGGAATAAGGACAGGTTTTCTGGGAAAAGGGCCTTCATCATTGCTTGTAGCAAATAAAGAAGGGCAAATTAACAGAGGTATAGACTATATTGATTATAACAATAAATGGCTAAAGGAAAATACTGATGAATTGCTTAAGTATATAGATGTGTTAGTGGTATCTTATGAGATTGATGGTAAGCAAAATAGAATTCAAATATTAAAAGATTATATTGATGAATTTAACGATGTTCATCTATATGTGTTTCCTGAAAACATTAAGGGAGATATATCTTATAGATTGAATAGCACTCTTGTTCCCTTAATATATAGGAATATTGGAGATAAAGTTGGGGTTATAACTAGTAATACAACAAAAAGAGAGGGGCTAGTAAGTAGCCTGGATATAAAGGTAGATATAGAGACAGTGTATGGAATCAATAAAGACGGTAATATTGGTAATAAGATTTATGTTCATGAAAGAAGTAATATCATTGAGGAAAACGAAAAAAACCTCCTTGAATTTTTGAACTTAAATATTATTAAATATGTCTTTCATGGATATGTGATTATTAGTCAGATCTATATTTTATATAACTACATATTTAAGAAAAAAAGGTATAATCAACAACATAAGATTATAATGACAAGCGTACTTTTGAGTATTTTATTATCGATAATATATGGATTAATTAATCTTCATAGATATATAATTGTCTACTGTACTTTAGTAATTCTTAGTTCTTTGGTAATATCAAAGATTTTGATTCAAAGAGGAATAAACCCTATTAATGCAATAGCTACCATGACTAATATATTAATTTTAATAGGAGTATATTTCAATTTTAATATAGTGTATGATTCTTTTATCGGATATAACAATATTGTTGCAGCAGGAAGATTTTATGGTCTCAATAACGATATTATGGGTGTCTTAATAGCTACGTCTATTATTACATTTTATAGCTTGAAAAGGTTGATTTCAAATTATTTACCGCCTTTTATTGCATTATTATATTTTCCAATAGTAATACTTGCTTTGTCAGGAAAGTATGGAGCTAATGTGGGTGGATATATAACTTCTATTGTGCTATTTTTAATATTAATATATTTAACACTATTTAGTTATAACAAAACCAAGAAGGGTGTATTAGCTTTAATTTTAATAGGAATTGTTATTTTAGGAGTGAGTGTTTTAATTGATTCCGATAGTGCAAACCCTAGCCATGCAGGAAAACTTGTTGAAAGGATTAAAATATTTGGATTAAATGAGTTAACATACATCATAAATGTTAAGCTAAAGCAGCTTATTACCATGTCATTACTCCCACCTTGGAGTATAATTATATTGTTCCAATTGTTCTTTCTTAGAAGATTTTATAAAGAAGAAAAGCAGCTAATTAAGCCTATTAATAAAACTCATGTTGAATCCTTTGAGAAATATTGTATAATATTTGTAGGTTCAATTATTGCATTTATTATTAATGATACTGGTGCAGTTTCATTTACCTACATAAATACATACTTAATTGCATCTCTTTTTAACACGTATAAATTAGAATTATAGCTGGATGGTGATGGTAAAATTGTTAATTGACTTAATTACTGAAGGCACTATTGATTTGGAAGTTAGTGCTGAGAACTGGGAGGCAGCTGTCCGTAAGGGTGGCGAGCTCTTAGTGAGTAGTGGAGCAGCAGAAAATCGGTACATAAAAGCAATGATAGAGATGGTTAGACAATTAGGACCTTATATTGTAATTTCTAAAGGAATAGCTTTTCCACATGCAAGACCTGAGGATGGTGTGTTAAAAAATGGTGTGAGCCTTATTACATTAAAAGAAGCTGTGGATTTTGGAGATGAAGACAATGATCCTATTAAGCTAGTAATATCCTTTTGCTCTACAGATTCAGAAGGTCATCTCACTGCATTATCTGAGCTGGTGGATTTCTTAAGAGATGAGGATGCTGTTAATAATGTCATGAATGCAAAAAGTAAAAGCGAAGTTGTAGAAATAATGAAGAGAGTTGTTGCAGCAGGATAACCAAAAGTTATCCTGTTTTTTTAATAACTTACTCGATTTTCTGAATGTTTTTCTCAGTAAATCAGGTAAATCAAATGCACCAAGCACCAAATTTGAACGACCGAAGAGAGTTAATAAATTTGGTGCTTGACTGCTTTATGGCCTAGCCTAATTTTCCGGACGCTTTTAATCGGAAAATTTATGGTGGCAAATTTAGTCTCCTTACGTAAAATATTAGTGCAAAGAGATTGAAGTAAGGAGGTTGAACTATGGATGATATAGATAGATATTTAGAAGACTCTGATATATATAGGAGATATCCAGATTTATATCGTAGACTATACCCAAAAGTAAGTGATTGCCTTGAAAGATATATTAGAGAAAAAGGAGAAGATTGGGAACCTACAGATAGTGAAATAGAAGACATGACTGATGAAATATATGACAGAATGAAGAGAGAGTGTCCCGAAATAGATGAAGACTTAGATGAAAGAAAGTATTGGATGAGTAATGTAGATGCTATGCAAAGACCTTTTTATGGTAGAAGAAGGCTAACTAGAGACTTAATTGCCATAATATTACTTGGAAGCTTGTTAAGCAGAAGAAGGAGAAGGAGAAGAAGATTTTACGACTATCTAGGTTACGGATATGGACTAGGCCACTGGTATTAGTTGGTAGTCAATAGGGTGGATTTCCACCCTATTATTATGGTGAGCCCAGCATGGGCGCACTACTCGATTTATTAAAATACTAATTAGAATAAAATGACTGTTATGGTCAAAGCCTTGGAAAAGGTTTTCTTAATTTTTTGTAATATACATTACTATTAGCTACAACCTGCTTAAATACATGTTTTAAGTATAATACATTAATTTAACAAACTTTGATAAAAAGATAACAACATAGTATACTATTTTCATAAAAAGAAAGGCTATATTCAAATATCTTCAAAACTATTATCAGTAATAGATAAGATAAATAATAATTTTTTTATATAAAATTGTCAAATTAATAACAATTAAGGGGGTGTAGATGTGGTTACTATAAATGTTTGCATTGGTAGTGCATGTCATCTAAAGGGAGCCTACAATGTGATAAAGAATCTACAAGATATTATAGAAGAAAGACAGTTATCAGATAAGGTGATAGTAAAGGCAGCTTTTTGCCTAGGAGAATGTACTAAAGCTGTTTCGGCAAGGGTAGATGATGATAAGGTAGTTTCAGTTGGGGAGGAAACTGTGGCAGAATTTTTTGAACAGCATGTAATTAGGAGGCTATAAAATGAAGTTTATCAATTTCGAAAAAGAAAATTGTAATAACTGTAATAAGTGCCTAAGAGCGTGTCCTTCTAAAGCTATTGCAATTCTTGAGGACCATGCTGAAATAGTCGATGATCTATGTATTTTCTGTGGCAAGTGTCAAGTTGTATGTCAAAAAGGAGCTTTACATATCAAAAGCAATGTAGAACAAGTAAAGGAAGCTATAAGAAATAAAAAGAAAGTAATAGCAAGCATAGCGCCTTCCTTCCCAGGAGCTTTTGATATGGATGATGAGTATCAAATTGTGACAGCATTAAAAAACTTAGGATTTGAAATAGTTGAAGAGACGGCTATAGGTGCTGAAATAGTACTTGACTATTATAACAAGTATTGGGAAGAAGGAAACTATGAGAATCTCATTACTACAAGTTGTCCTTCAGTTAATAATCTCATAGAAAAATACTACCCTTCATTGACTAAATACATGATACCAGTAGTATCACCAATGCTAGCCCATGGAAAACTCCTAAAACATAAATATGGTATAGATAGTGTAGTTGTATTCATAGGACCATGCTTAGCTAAAAAAGTTGAAGCAGAAGATTTCCAACATAAAGGGATAATAGATTCTGTACTGACTTTTGAAGAGCTAGACAATTGGCTAATAGAAGAAAAAATAGTATTAAAAAATCTTTTGCCTCAACCGTTTGATTGTACTTCATATAAGAGGGGAAGCTCTTTTCCAGCTAAAGGAGGGCTGATTGAGTCTAATGGAACTTATGAAGGCAAATATGAAGTTATGAGAATTAATGGAGTAGGGAATTGTCTGGAATTCCTCAAGTGTATTGAAAAAGATAGGGTAAGTGGAATCTTTGCTGAGCTTAATATTTGTAAAAACAGTTGTTTAAGTGGTCCGGGAATGCCTAAAGATAATACAAATCACTATACTAGAATTGACAAAGTCAAGAAATATATTAATAAAAAGAAGAATTATGCTCAGGGTGATATAGGGTATAATGTTGAAAAAATAGATTTTACTAAGAAATTTTTTAATAGGAAAGTAAATAGAAAAAAAGCATCTGAAGAAGAAATTAAAGAGATATTAAGAAAAATGGGCAAGCATAGATCTGAAGACGAGCTTAATTGCATTGCATGCGGCTATGTATCATGTAGAGAAAAGGCGGAATCTGTATTTGAAGGAATGTCTGACATAAATATGTGCTTACCTTTTATGAGAGCTGAAGCCGAGAGCCTAAGAAATGTAATTTTCAAAAATAGTCCAAATATTATCTTTATTCTAGATGAAGATCTTAAGGTTAAAGAGTTCAACCCAAAATCTGAAAAGGTATTTAAGGTTAAGGCAGAGGCTATGATAGGTGAACCTATATCAAAGCTAATAGATGAGGATATCTTTAGAAATGTTATTTTAACTAAGGAAAATTTAATCGGACAAAAACTAGTATACTCCAATTATGGTTTGGTTCTAATAGGAAACATTATGTATCTAGAAAAAGAAAACGTTTTGATGGTGATTATGATTGATGTTACCTTAGCTGAAAGAGATAAGGAAGAGCTTGCTATTGTAAAAGAAAAGACTATAAATGCAGCACAGGAAGTAATAGAAAAACAAATGAGGGTAGCTCAGGAAATTGCAAGCCTTCTTGGAGAAACTACTGCAGAAACCAAAGTTATACTTACAAAGCTAAAGGATATTGCTCTAGGAGAGGCTGGTGATATCTAATGGATTTCTTCGTAGATGTTGCATATGACAGTTTAAATAAATATGGTGAAGAGCTTTGTGGAGATAAGGTGGAGATAATCAATACTAATAATAGTACTATAGTTGTTTTGGCTGATGGACTAGGAAGCGGTGTAAAGGCCAATATTCTAGCAACTTTAACAACTAAAATTGCTGGTACAATGCTAAAAGGGGGAGCAAGTATCTCTGAAACTGTAGATACAATAGCTAATACACTTCCAGAATGTAGCATAAGAAAACTTGCATACTCAACCTTTGGAATAGTAAAAATTCAAGAAGATGGAACAGCCTACATAATCGAATATGATAATCCGCCAATTTTTTTTACAAGAAACTATGAAGAGACGACAATTGAAAAAAAGGATATTGTTATTAATGGCAAGAAAATAAAAGAGAGCTATGTGAAGCTTGAAGAGGGCGATGTAATTACACTTGTAAGCGATGGGGTAATACATGCTGGAGTAGGGGGAGTATTGAACCTTGGCTGGCAATGGGAGAATGTGTCAAAGTATTTATTAAAGCAAGTTAAAAATAAAAAAAGCGCTAAAAGTATATCTAAGGGACTTATCGATACATGTAAGTGTTTATATGTAGACAAGCCAGGGGATGATACAACAGTTGTCACTATAAGAATACGGCAGCCAGAAATAGTAGATTTATTTACTGGACCACCAGAAAATGAATGTAATGATAAAAAGCTTGTCCACGACTTTATGCTAGGTGAAGGAAAAAAAGTGGTTTGTGGTGGTACTGCAGCAAAAATTGTAGGAAGAGAGCTTATGCGAGATATTGAAGTAGACTTATCTTCTATGACTGCAGATGTTCCACCTATGGCTATTATAGATGGTATAGATTTAGTTACTGAGGGAGTGCTTACCCTTAGCAAAACAGTAGAAAAAATTAAAAAATATAGAAGTGATTCCAATAATATAGAAACAATATGCAATTTAAATGGTGTAGATGGTGCTTCTCGTTTGGCTAAGACATTAATAGAAGACTGTACACATTTGAATCTTTGGGTAGGAAAGGCTATTAATCCTGCTCATCAAAATCCTAGTTTGCCTGTTGATTTAAGTATTAAGCTGAAAGTAGTTGAAGAGCTTTCTTTATTGATGGAGAGTATGGGGAAGATAGTAAAGATTAATTATGTCTAGTATGGGAATAGAGGAGAGATATTACATGAGGAAATTTGAAAGTCAAGTTCAGCTTATAAAATATGAAGTTTTAAGAGAAGTATCTAGGTTAGCCTTGGAAGGAAGACTAGATGAGAGCCTGGATTCAATCCCATCTATAATAGACCCAGGTCCTGAGCCAAGAACCAGATGTTGTATATATAAAGAACGTGCTATAACAGTTGAAAGGATAAAACTGGCAATGGGGGGAGATAAGAGTAATCCAAACATTGTAGAGGTTCTAGAAACAGCCTGTGATTCATGTCCTATAAATCGGTTTGTAGTTACAGAAGCATGCAGGGGGTGCCTTGCACATAGATGCTATGATGCATGTCCTGTGGATGCTATACACTTTGTGGGGCATAGAGCATATATTAATCCGAATAAATGTATAGAATGTGGCAAATGTAAAGAAGTTTGTCCATATAATGCCATATCTGATGTGATGAGACCATGTAAAAGGGCATGTCCAACTTCTGCATTATCTATTAATGAGGAGAAAAAAGCTGTCATTGACAATGAAAAATGTATCCAATGTGGGGCATGTGTTTATCAGTGCCCATTTGGGGCAGTTATGGATAAATCAAGTATTGTCGAAATAATAGAAATGTTAAAGAAGGCTAGATATGACAAAGATACTAAGGTATACGCAGTAATTGCTCCTGCCATTTCAAGCCAGTTTACATATGCAAAGATTGGACAGGTAGTCAATGGAATTAAAAAGTTAGGTTTTCACAATGTTGTAGAAGCTGCATTAGGTGCAGATATAATAGCTAAGCATGAGGCGATAGAATTTTCACAAAACATAGAGAGTCAAAAAATAATGACCAGTTCTTGTTGTCCAGCTTTTGTTTCTTTTATTAAGAAAAATTACCCTATGTTGGAAAGCAAAATATCTCATTCTGTTTCTCCAATGATTGCAGTTTCAAGACTTATAAAAAATACTGATGAAAATGCGAAGGTGGTTTTTATAGGACCTTGTATAGCAAAAAAAATGGAGATTAGAGAGGATGACTTAAGTGGAAGTGTAGACTTTGTAATGACATTTGAGGAATTAGCTGCATTACTAGATGCAGCAGACATTAAGATCGAATATTGTGACGAAGCAGTACTTGATAACGCATCATTTTTTGGAAGAATATTTGCTAGAACAGGAGGGCTTTCCGAAGCAGTAAGACATGTAATAGAAGCTGATAGTATAGATGTTGTCTTTAAACCTATAAGCTGTGATGGAATAAAAGAGTGTGATAAAGCATTGAAACTTGCTAGGGTAAATAAACTGGATGCGAATTTTATTGAAGGAATGGTGTGCGTAGGAGGATGTATTGGAGGAGCAGCATCACTGCATCATGGACCTAAGGATAGGAATGAAGTTGATAAATATGGTAAGTTAGCTATAGAAAAAGGTGTTAATGATAGTCTTAGGGTCTTTGATATAGCTAATTTAGTACTTGATAGAAATACAAAATAGTACTTTGTATAGTATAATGTGAGTTCAAATATATAGGATAAAAAGGTTCTTGGACTAGAAGGTCACTGAAAAGCCTTTTATTTCATCCTGAGCGCTATTGAATGAACTTCCATAGAGTGAAAACATGGGATTCTTTCATTGAGTTTCAGAATGATAGGCGAGAAAACTATAGTTTTTTGTGGTCTCTAATTTAAAGAGCCTTTTTTTGTGAATTGACAGAAAATAATTAGTATCATATAATATTTAGTGTATCAAAAATATCGTATAACGATATAAGGGGAGGGAAAATTTGGACTTATCAAGAAAAACAGAAGAAATAGTCAAGTATGTAAGACAGGTTACTAGCATAATACATAAAAAGCGTCATGATATCGCCCAAAACAACAATCTTACTCTTGACCAATTTCATACATTGATTTACCTCAAGAAAGTTGACTATCCTCCAACTATAGGAGAGATGGCGAGAGAAACAAATAAGGCACAGAACACAATTTCCGAAAGAATTTCAAGACTTGAAGAAAAAGGGTTAGTAGAAAGAGTAAAGGATGAGAATGATAGAAGAGTGAGTAGGGTTGCTTTGACACAAGCTGGATTAGAGTTAATAAGCTCAATAAACTACCAGGCTAGTACAGAACTTGTAAAGAATGCTCTAATAAATATTAATGAAGAAGTTGTAGACAATATGTTATATGGATTAGAGGAGTTAGCTAAACAATTAGAAAAATATGAAGGAGGGGTTTATAATGCTTAGGAAGTTCATTACATACTATAGACCACATTGGAAGTTGTTTCTATTAGATATGATATGTGCATTTATGATTTCTGCCTTGGATTTGGTTTTCCCAATGGCAACTAGTAAAGTTATAGATGATGTAATCCCAAACAAAGAATTAAGAAGTCTAGTCATTATAACAGGTGTGTTAGTTCTCTTATATATACTTAGATATATGTGCAATTATATAGTGGACTCATGGGGGCACATAGTAGGGACAAGGATGGAGTTTGACATGCGTAAAGAGATATTCTCTCACATCCAAACCCTGTCATTTAGCTATTTTGATAATACAAAAACAGGACATATCATGTCTAGAATAGTCAATGACTTAAGAGAAATTACTGAATTAGCTCATCATGGTCCAGAGGATTTATTTATTTCCTTTGTAATGCTAATAGGTTCATTTATTATACTCCTTAATGTCGAATGGAGATTGACATTAATTATATTTGCATTTGTACCTATTATGATATGGTTTGCTATAGCAAAAAGAAGAAAACTAGAAAATGCTTTTATGGAACAGCGTAAAAAAATAGCTGCTGTAAATGCTCAGCTTGAAAACAGTATATCAGGAGTAAGAGTATCCAAGTCTTTTACTAATGAAGACTTCGAGGTAGAGAAGTTTAATGTTGGGAACAATGAGTTTAGAGAAACAAGAGAAAGTGCTTTTAAAGTAATGGCTGAGTTTACTTCTGGTGTAAATTTCTTTTCCAACATTTTAAATCTAGTTGCCTTAAGCGCAGGTGGATACTTTGCCTATAGAGAGTATATTAGCTATGGAGAGCTAGTTTCATTTCTATTGTATGTAAACTTCTTCTTGCAGCCTATTAGAAGGCTTGCCCAGTTTATTCAGCAATATCAAGAGGGTATGACTGGCTTTAGGAGATTCCAAGAAATATTGAATATTGAGCCCGATATAGTAGACAGTGAAAATGCTGTTGAGCTAGAAAATGTAAAAGGTAATATAGAGCTTAGAAATGTTACATTTAGTTATCAAGATAATGATAAAACTGTATTAGCTGGATTGAATTATACTATTAAGCCAGGAGAAACTCTTGCATTAGTAGGACCTTCAGGTGGCGGAAAGACTACACTTTGTCATTTAATACCTAGATTTTATGAATTAGATGAAGGAGATATACTAATAGATGGCATTAGTATAAAGGATATTAAGCTGAAGTCCTTAAGAAAAAATATAGGACTAGTTCAACAGGATGTATTCTTATTTACAGGTACTATTAAAGAAAATATACTGTACGGAAATCTAGATGCAACTGACGAAGAAGTAATAGAAGCTGCTAAAAATGCTAATATTCATGATTTTATCATGACACTACCTAATGGGTATGATACTTATGTTGGAGAAAAGGGAGTTAAGCTTTCAGGTGGTCAAAAGCAGAGAATATCAATAGCTAGAGTGTTTCTGAAAAACCCACCAATATTGATACTTGATGAGGCGACATCAGCACTAGATAATGAAACAGAGATAGCGATTCAAGAATCTCTAGAAAGACTATCAAAGGGTAGAACTACACTAGTAATTGCTCATAGACTTTCAACTATAAGAAATGCTGATGAAATAGTTGTACTTACTGATAAAGGTATAGAGGAAAAAGGAAGACATGAAGAACTCTTGGCTAGGAATGGCATCTATGCTAAGCTTTACAAGGCTCAGTTTAGAGGATATATACCTGATGGAGCAGCATAGATAGGAAGATAGAGTATTCTATCTTCTTTTTCTTGTTTTTGAACTATATTTAGATGTTTTTAATGACAAAATAAAATTGATATAGAAGAAAAATTCCTTCTTATTATCAATAAATAGTTGAAAAAAAATTACAAAAATAATATAATAAAAGCGAGATAACGTAAATTCGAAAATGAGGTGCTATAAGTGAGGTATATTATTGGGATTGATGGTGGTGGAACAAAGACCATAGGCTATTTAGCTGATATTCATGGTGAAATATTAAGGGTATCCTTCGCTGGTCCTTCTAACTATCATTCTGTAGGAGTAGATGGAACCAAAAAAAACCTAAGTTTAGTTATAACAAAGCTTTTAGACAACTTTCATATAGGCATTGCTGATGTAAGCATTGTTTCACTAGGACTGGCGGGTATTGGAAGACAAGATGATGAAGAGATAATTAAGAGTTTATTAAAGGAACTTGATTTAGATAAAAAATCAATCTTAAATAGCGACGCACTAACTGCCTTGGTAGGTGCCCATGGAAAGCCTGAAGGAATAATTACAATATCTGGTACAGGCTCAATAAGTTTTGGGATGAATAGAGAAAAAAACATAGTAAGGGTTGGAGGTTGTGGACACATTATCGATGATGAGGGCAGTGGATATGATATTGGCAGAATGATTTTAAACTCAGTGTTTAAAGCCTATGATGGAAGAAAAGGAGAAACATTCCTTACTAATGAAGTATTGAGATTTTTAAATTATCAATCAGTAGATAGTCTCATAAAATATACATATAAGGAGTTATGGAACAAGGAGCGTATTGCTAAGCTAGCTCCATTAGCACTTGTTGGAGCTATAAAAGGGGATAAAACCTCAATTGAGATTTTAGATAAAGCTGTAGAAAGCTTAGTACTTATGACAGAGACAGTTATAAGGAAGTTAAATAATAGTGTGAGTGAATTATGTTTAATGGGTGGAGTATTTGAGAACCTTGACTATATCAGAGAGGAAGTTATTAAAAAGATAACTAAGAATAATCCACAAATAGTTGTAAAGGAGAAGCTTTGTAATGGTGGGATTGGAGCTTTGATGCTAGCATGGAAGGAGCTAGGAATAAACTATGATGTTAGAGAATTAAAAATACAGATGAAGGAAGTGGAACATGTTGGATAAGGGAATATTGACGAAAATAACACAGGGTTTAGAAACTTTTAGACCTTCAGAGAAGAAAGTTGCCCATTTTATTATAGATAATTCTAAGGAAGCAGTAGGACTCTCAATTATGGAACTGGCAGAAAAAAGTGGGACCAGTGAAGCAACTATAGTTAGATTTTGTAGAACATTAGGACTTAAAGGATATCAGGACTTTAAACTAGCTATTTCACTAGATATTTCAAGTGTCAATAATAAGAGAAAAATAATTCATGAAAAGATAAGTGAAGATGATACAGCTGAAGAAATATTTGAAAAGATATCCATAGGAAGCATAAAAGCTATAGAGGATACAAAAAAAGTGTTAAGCGCTGATTCTCTTGAAAAAGCTATAGAGGCAGTTAATAATGCAGAAAAGGTGTATTTATTCAGTGCAGGAGCATCATCTGTAGTGGCATTAGATGCACAATATAAGCTTATGAGAATCAATATCCCTGCAATTATGTATTTTGATAACCATATACAGCTTACTGCGTCAGTACACTTAACTAAAAATGATGTAGCCATAGGAATATCTAACTCAGGGAGAACTAAGGATGTAGTAGATGCATTAAAGGTTGCAAAAGACAAAGGGGCTACCACCATATGTATCACCCAATATGGACAATCACCAATACTCCAATATTCGGATATCATACTCTTCACCGCTCATGTGGAAAATAACTTTAGAAGCGGAGCTATGGCTTCTAGAATTGCTCAGTTAAATGTAATAGACAGTCTTTTCATTGGAGTAGCATGTAAGAGATATGATGAAGTAATATCTCATTTGGAGAATACAAGAGAGGCTGTTAAAAACAAGCAATATTGATTTGAGGGTAAGACTGAAAGGAGAGCACTATGATTAACGAGCTGGATAATCTTATAACAGAATCGATAAACAATAGAACCAATAACATCGATGAAAAAAGCTTGTCCGAAGTACTTAAAATTATCAACGAGGAAGACAAAAAGGTGGCTTATGCAGTAGAAAAGGAACTTCCCAATATTGAAAAAGCTGTAGAAAAAATTATCGAATCATTTAAGAAAGGTGGAAGACTTTTTTATATCGGTGCGGGGACCAGCGGCAGACTTGGGACGCTAGATGCTGCAGAATGTCCTCCTACCTTTGGTACACCTTATGAGCAGGTAGTAGGGATTATCGCAGGTGGTAGAGACGCCCTTATATGCGCCATAGAAGGAGCAGAGGATAGTATGGAACTTGGTGAAAAGGATCTTTCAGAGAGAGAATTAACTAGTGATGATGTGGTAGTAGGCATAGCAGCAAGTGGGAGAACCCCATATGTAATAGGTGCATTAAAATATGCTAAAAAGGTAGGGGCTATCACTGTTTCTCTAAGCTGTAATGAAAAGCCCCTAATTGGAGAATATGCTGATATTTCAATAACTCCAATAGTTGGCCCTGAGATAATTACAGGCTCCACTAGAATGAAGGCAGGTACTGCACAGAAGATGGTTTTAAATATGCTTTCTACAGCATCAATGATTGGTATTGGTAAGGTTTATGGGAACCTTATGGTGGATGTACAGCCTACCAATGAGAAATTAATTCAGAGAGCTAAAAGAATGGTCATGTTGGCAACTGGTGCAGATAAAGAAAAAGTAGAAAAGACATTAGAGTTATCAGGCTTTAATCCAAAGATTGCAATAGTTATGCTAAAGAAGAACTGTACTTATGAGGAAGCTACAAAGAGATTAAAAGATGGAGATGGTTTTATTCATAGAGCATTAAAATAAAAGGGGGACTCTATATGAAGAGAATACTCATGGTGTGTTCTGGAGGTATGTCAAGTGCAATTGTAGTTAAAGCAATAGAAAAGGAAGCTCAAAAACATAATATTGAGCTTGAAGTAAAAGCAGTAGGAACAGGCGAGTATGAAGATGAGGTAAAAAGGGGGTGGGATATAGTACTTGTTGCACCACAGGTAAGACATCGTTTGCCTGTTTTTGAACAGACAGCTAATGAGTTAAACATACCTATTGCAGTTATTTCTCCTCAGGGCTATAGTCCTTTAGGGGGACCGATATTGGTAGAGCAAATCAAAAAAATGATTTAAGGAGGGTAATTATGAACAAATTTTTTGAATTCATTGAAAGAGTTCTCATGCCTCCAATGACAAAGCTATCAGAGCAAAGGCATTTGAGAGCAATTCGTGATGGTATTGTTTCAACTATACCACTAATTATTGTTGGTAGCTTCTTCCTTATAGTTGCATCTCCACCAATCCCAGCATTAGCTGAACTAGTTGCACCATATGTAGGAAAGATACTATTCCCATTTAGACTTACAGTAGGACTTATGTCATTATATGCTTCATATGGAATTGGTTATAGTTTGTCGAAATCATACAAGCTAGATGGAATATCAGGTGGTATTCTAGCAATGGCTGCATTTTTACTTAGTGTGATTCCACTAAATGTGGAGGGAACTGGATGGGTACTTCCTATGGATAACCTAGGTGGTGCAGGAATGTTTGTAGCAATTATCATGGCAATATTTGCAGTTGAAGTCATGAGATTTTTACAGAAGAGAAACATTATGGTTCGTATGCCCGAAGGAGTACCTGAATCAGTAGCTAGATCATTTGAAGCTTTAATACCAGCAGCAGTTGTACTGGTTGTGGTATGGGTAGTTAGAGATATGTTAGACTTTGACATACATGCTTTTATTATGGGAATATTTAAACCTTTAGTTTATGCAGCAAATACATTACCAGGAGTTTTAGTACCAGTATTTTTAATTACATTACTTTGGGCTTCAGGAATACACGGTGTATCTGTAGTTGGCTCAGTTGCAAGACCAGTTTGGCTAGTCCTATTAGAAGAAAATATGGCTGCTGCTGCAAGTGGTACTGCAGTACTTCCAAATATCGGACCAGAGCCTTTCTTCCAATGGTTTATTTGGATAGGCGGTTCAGGAGCTACTCTAGGGTTAGTAATTTTACTATTATTTTCAAAATCTAAATATTTGAAGCAGCTTGGAAGAGCTAGTTTATTACCTGGAATATGTAATATAAATGAGCCTATAATATTTGGTGCCCCTATTATGCTTAATCCAGTACTTGCTATTCCATTCATTATAGGACCAATAATAACTACTATTATTACTTATGCTGCAATGTACTTCAACATAGTGGCACGTCCATCTGTGCTTCCTCCATGGACTCTCCCTGCGCCAATCGGTGCGTATTTAGCAACAGGTGGAGATTGGAAGGCATTTGTATTGGTAGTTATAAATATTTTAATAATGACTGCAGTTTACTATCCATTCTTCAAAGTTTATGAAAAGAAAATGGTACAAGAAGAACAGGGAGCAGAAGAGGCGATAGCTGAATAGATTAATAGATAAAGCATCAGCAGCTGCTGGTGCTTTTCTGAAAGTATAGGAGTTTATCTTATTTTTCAGAAGATAATATGTAGGAGGTACATTATGACAATTGAAGAAATAGTATTTCAAATAATAATTCATGCAGGTAATGCAAGATCAAAGGCATTTGATGCTCTGAAAAATGCACAGGAAGGCAGATTCCAAGAAGCAGAAGAATTTTTAAAAGATGCTCATGAAGAAATAGGAGCAGCTCATAGAATACAGACTGATATAATTCAGAAGGAAGCTGGTGGGCAAAAAGTAGATATCACTGTACTTTTTGTTCATGCTCAGGACCATTTAATGACAGCTATTTCTGAAAAAGACCTTATTGAGAACATGATTCAACTTTACAAGCGTATTGAAAAACTAGAAAAGGGGGATTAGGTCAATGAAAGGGCTCAAAATTGCTGTTATTGGAGGTGGTAGCAGTTACACCCCAGAGCTAATAGATGGAGTTATTAAAAGGACGCAGGAATTACCTGTAAGACAAATATATCTTGTAGATATTGAGGAAGGAAAAAATAAGCTAAAGATAGTGGGTAATTTGGTTAAGCGAATGATAAAGAAGACAGGCTTAGATATAGATGTAAATCTTACACTTAAGAGGGCTGAAGCAATTAAAGATGCTGACTTTGTATTGACTCAGTTACGAGTAGGAGGGTTAGCAGCAAGAGCAAGAGATGAGCATATACCACTTAAGTATGATGTATTAGGACAGGAAACTACTGGTGCAGGAGGCTTTGCCAAGGCCATGAGAACTATTCCAGTACTCCTAGACATATGTAAGGATATCGAAGAACTTGCCCCAAATGCATGGCTTATTAACTTTACAAATCCTGCTGGGCTTATTACTGAGACAATACTTAGATATACAAAAGTAAAAGCAATAGGACTTTGCAATGTACCTATACATATGGTGAAAAACACCGCTAAGCTTTTAGAGGTAGATAGCAGCAGATTACAAATAGAGTTTGTAGGATTAAACCATTTAGTTTGGGGAAGGAAGGTTTACTTAGATGGCAAAGATGTCACTATGGAGGTTATAGATAAATTATGTGATGGGGCATCCTTGACTATGAAGAATATTCCAGACCTAAATTGGGATTCAAATTATCTAAAAGCACTATCCATGATACCATGTCCATATCATAGGTATTTCTATATGACTGATGAATTAATCGCTAAAATGAAAAAAGAACTAGAATCAGGTGAAGGTACTAGGGCAGATCAAGTTCTAAAGGTTGAGGAGGAGCTTTTTGAAATGTATGCTGATGAATCATTAGATACTAAGCCTACTCAATTAGAGAAAAGAGGAGGGGCCTACTATTCAGATGCAGCAGTATCTTTAATAAGTGCTATATACAACAATAAGAAAGAAATTCACACCGTAAATGTTAGAAATAATGGAGCTATTCTAAATCAGCCTGATGATGTAGTGGTAGAAATAAATGCAGTTATAGATAGCAACGGAGCCCATCCTATGACTGTAGGAAAGCTTCCACCTGAAATCAATGGTCTTGTAAGCAGCGTAAAAGCTTATGAATTGTTATCAGTAGAAGCAGGGGTTACAGGGGATTATAATATTGCTCTCAAGGCTTTAGCTGCTCATCCATTGGTACCATCTGTGAAGATTGCTAAGTTACTATTGGATGATATCATTAAAGAGAACAAGGAATATCTTCCGCAATTCGAATAAATATCCAGAGGTGAAAAGGTTGAAGAAACTTATAATAAATGCAGATGATTTTGGTCTTACTGATGGCTGTAATTATGGAATTATATATGCCATGAAACTAGGTGTAGTGACTAGTACCTCTATAATGATAAATATGCCTAAAGCCAGTGATGCCATAAAATTAGCAAAGGATAATGGAATTGAGGGAATTGGCTTACATTTAACACTAACCTGCGGGGAGCCAGTATCGCCTAAGGAGGAAGTTCCTTCTTTAATAAATAAGAGAGGGTATTTCTATAAAAGAAGGGCTGAGTTGTTTCCGGTTATGAACCTTAATGAAGCAGAAAAAGAGCTAAGAAATCAAATTTTAGAGTTTAAAAAGTATGATATTAAATTAAGCCATTTAGACAGTCATCACCATATTCACATGTATGATGGAGTTAGAGAAATAGTTGCTAATCTGGCGAAGGAGTATAATTTGCCATTAAGACAGCCCAACCTAGAGACAAAAGAACTATTAATAGAACTTGGAGTACAAACAACAGACTCTTTCTCAATGGGCTTTTATGATGAAAAGGCAAATATTAATGAGCTTATAGATATTATAGACCAAATTCCGGATGGCTCTATTGAGATAATGACACATCCAGCAATAGTAGATAGAGAGCTTTATGATTATAGTAGCTACAATAAACAGAGGCTAGATGAACTAAAAGTACTGACTAGTAAAGAATTAAAAGATTGGATTGAAGCTAATAATATTAAGCTAATTACTTATGGGGATTTGGGGACGGCATAGATGAATAGGTTAATCAATCTTATGAATAAAAACCGAAAACTTGTAGCTGGTCTCATGTCAGGAACCTCTGTAGATGGTATAGATTGTGCAATAGTTGAGATAGAGGGGAATGGCTTAGATACGCAAGTGAAGCTACTAAAATATCATAATCATGAAATATCTAAGGACTTACGTGATAATATACTGTTAGCTTGCTCGCGAGAGCATTCTAATGTAGAGCTTATTTGCAGATTGAATTTCCAGATGGGTGAAGAGCTTGCCAAGGCAGTGCTGGAAACCTGTGAACTTGCAGGCTTGGATATTTCAAGTATAGATCTAATTGGTTCACACGGTCAGACTATTTACCATATTCCACAAAATAGCACTCTGCAAATAGGTGAGCCTAGTGTAATTGTAGAAAGAACAGGTGTAGTGACTATAGCAGATTTTAGGGTAAGGGACGTGGCAGTAGGAGGACATGGTGCACCTTTAGTTCCATATACAGAATATCTCCTTTATAGAAGCAATGAAAAATCAATAGTTCTTCAAAATATTGGAGGTATAGGAAATGTGACAGTTATACCAAAAGGCTCTACAATAAATGAAGTATTTGCCTTTGACACAGGACCTGGAAACATGATTATAGATGCTATAGTAAATATGATAACTATGGGAAGGCTTAAATATGACTATAATGGGGACATGGCTTCTAAAGGGAGTGTTAATAAAGAACTTATAGAAGAGCTTATGAGACATCCCTATATAAGAAAGAGTCCTCCTAAAACAACTGGAAGAGAAGAGTTTGGACTTGATTTTAGTAGAGACATATATAAGAGATATAAGGGAAAGGGGCTAAGTGATGAAGACATATTAGCTTCTGTAACTTACTTTACTGTTTGTTCAATTGCAGATAGCTACAGAAAGTGGATAATTCCACAGTATAGTATTGATGAAGTAATAATTGGTGGTGGAGGAAGCTACAACCCTTTACTAGTAAACATGATTAGAGAAGAGTTAAAGCTTACAGTAAAGACTAATGAAGATATTGGATTGTCAAGTGATGCAAAAGAAGCTATAGCTTTTGCCATTCTTGCAAATGAGGCTATACATGGTAATCCTAGTAATTTACTTAGGGTTACAGGAGCGAGTAAACCTGTAGTGCTAGGAAAAATAGTATATTAGTAAATAAAGAAAAAGCGGGGGGGAAGTTCCGCTTTTCTTTAATGAAAGCCTATATTTCCAATTGTTTTACAATATCTTTCTACTTTTTTTAATATATAGCGACCAAGAACTATGCCTATAATCATAAAGGCTACAAGTATCAGCTGTTCTATATGAATAGGAAGCAGTGTGTTTGTTCCTAGCATTATTCCTCTTATTGCATCAAAGCCATATGTTAAAGGAAGTGCAAGAGATACTGTTAAAATAAGCCTAGGAAGTATAACTACTGGGAAATCACTTCCACATATTGTATTGATAAGAAAATTAGAAATATCTATAATATTGTTAGCATTATTAGTAACTAAAACTAAAGAGGCAATTCCAAAGCCTAAGCCGTATAGGGCTATTATTAGAGGAATTAGAGTTACTATAGCTGGAAGTATTCCACTGGCAATTATATTAAAACCAAACAAAATCCATACAAGAAATGCCACTGACAGAGAGTTTAATGTAGTAATAAAAAGTGAGAAAATAGATCTGCCAATGAGCTGCACCCACAATGGAATTGGAGTTAACCAGTTTGATTCTATGACTCCTGAATCCATTTCGTTCTTAAGTGAAAAGCCCATACCCCAAAGTACAGCGCTTACGAAGCTGCCTACAATGCTGCCTAGTATAAGGAATGCCATGTAGTCAGTGGTTCCAGTATATTGTCCAAAGCCTACATTTTCTCCTCCTATTTGAAAGGACTTTGCTAAGAAATATACTGGGGTTATCCACATAATAGGCTCAACTATCCTAAATAGTGCATTTACAGGATATCTAAAAAAGATTTTGATATCCTTCTTAGTAATAGCTAATATAGCCGTAATATAATTTTTATATTTACTAAAATCCATAGAGAATACTCCTTTCAAATATTAGTAGTGGCCTAAAGAACCTGTATCCCTTACTTTTTTTTGAGTAAATAAAAATGCTAGTATTCCTGCTGACATTAAAATAATTCCAAATATTATTAAGGCAAATATATCTGATTTTATATCGTTTATGCTAGAACCAGAAGATACCACTGCCCTGAGAGCTTTTATGCTGTAGGTTAAAGGTATCATGTTAGACACTTTGGACATCCAATTTGGGAGTACAGCAATTGGGTATGTTATTCCGCAAAATATAGACATTATTCCTCTAACTAGAAAAACCATTGAATTAGCCTCTTTTGCCCACATTACTAGACTTGCAAATATAAACCCAATTCCGTAGATTGGTGGTATAGATAGTAGGATTACTAAAAGTGCTAATAGAGGATTTCCTACAAAATCAAAATTATATATAAGTTTAAACTCTAAAACAGCAACTATAATATAGACTAGGCTTACTACTAGTTGAGAAACTGAGTATCCTAGTAAGAGACTTATTTTAGGAACTGGACAAAGCCAGTTTGATTCAAGGGTACCCCTCATCTGTTCTTGTCTAAGACTTCCGCCAAAGGACCAAAGCATCATATTGATCCACATCCACATGGTAGTTCCTATTATCATATATGTTGTAAAATCGGAGGTACCTGCATTTGCTGCAAATACTTCAAGTGATTTTCCACTGGTTCCTGACAATGCTTTTGCTGTAAATATATATCCAAAAGGAAATAATACGGGCCATATTAATAAGGAAATAAACCATGATGGATACCTAAACATTATTTTCATTTCCCTTTTAAAGATATACAATATGGCAGTAAATATGGAAGGTTTTGCTTCAAGGGTTATACTATTGTATCTTTTAGTTACAGCGTCCATTTCTTCACCACCTATTCTCTAAGAGATTTGCCTGTTAAACTTATGAATACATCTTCAAGAGTTGGCTCTTTTGTACTAAAGTTATTGATTTTTGTACCGTAAGAAGTTATGGAAGAAATTATGCTGCTAATAGTATCGTGACCATTTTGGATATGGGCTTTAACCTCCCATTTTTGTGTTGCATCATTAAATTTTGAGTTTACTTTCTCAACGGATTTTATATTTTTAATAGTGTTTGACATATCTTCATTCCAACTATTTAGTTCAAGCACTACTACATTAGTTTTATTAAGGCTTTTCTTTAAGTTTTGGGGAGTGTCTAGAGCTATTATTTTGCCATGGTCAATTATAGCTATTCTATCACTAAGTTGGTCTGCTTCTTCCATATAGTGAGTAGTCAAAAGAATAGTTCTTCCTTCTTCTTTAATTTCCAATATAAGTTCTCTTAGATTTCTAGCGGATTGAGGGTCTAGTCCTGAGGTTGGCTCGTCAAGTATAACTATAGATGGTTCTGCTATTAGTGCTTTTGCTAGAGCTACTCTTTGCTTCATACCTGTTGAATATTTTTCTACAGTTTCGTCTGCTCTTTTATCTAAACTAAATCTTTTAAGTAAAGCTTCAACCTTATTATCAGCAGCCTTTCCTGTAATACCGTTCATAGCTGCAAAGTATTTGAGATTTTCTCTTCCTGTTAGCTTCCAGTATGTGCTTCGCTCACCTGCTAATACTGTTCCTAGATTTTTCAATGCTTCTAATGGCTTTCTACTTACGTCTATACCATTTACTTTTACAGTACCAGATGTTGGTCTTAATAATGTAGAAATCATTTTTATGGTAGTGGTTTTACCTGCACCATTAGGTCCTAGAAAACCAAATATTTCGCCTTTTTTAACATTGAAGTTAATATTATCAACTGCTAGGAAAATTTCCTTATCTTCTTTACTTTTCTTCCAGAAAGACTGTTTTTTCTTTTTAACTTCAAATTCTTTTGTAAGGTGAGTTACTTCAATAGCATACTCTGACATCTTCACATCCTCCTAAATTTATTAATGATTCCATATGTTGGTTTAGATTAATGATAAACTAAATAATTAATAATGTCAATAAGAAAATTAAAAAAATTAATATTTTTATTAAAAACATTAATTTAAGTATTAAAATTAATTTGAAATTAGTATTTTATTAATTAACATAGTTGATAATTATATTAAATTATGATGTCTAATTTTATTGAAAGCTAAATCTTGTATACTCATCAAATTAACATTTCATATACAGATATAAATGATGATGATAATAATGCAGTATTTTTTTAAATTTTTTCGTCCAATAATTAATAGGACAAGTAGATGAAAATTTTTGCAACATAAATCAACGAAGATTATAATGATAATAAAAAGCATTTTACAAAATGCTCTATAATATCTATAATAATAGTACATGGCAATATATTGATAAGGAAGATGATAATGAAGTTTTTGAGAAGACTTATTGCTTTTAGTGATATCAGAATTTTTCATATATGCAATACTAAGCTGAGCTGTAAGGCTTTAGATATAATAATGCCTCGAATAACTGATTTAGGAAGCTTTATTTTTTCAGGACTTATGCCTTTAATATTGATAGTATTAAATATTGGAAGGACTAGGGCTTTAGGGATAGAAATGTTAGCAGCATTATCTTTTAGCCAGGTTTTTGTTCAGATATTAAAAAGATCTTTGACTAGAGAGAGGCCCTACAATATTTTAGAAGATATAAGGTCTTTTGATATATCATTAAAGGACTACTCATTTCCTTCGGGGCATACAACAGCTAGTTTTTCTATGGCTACAATATTAGTCTATTATTTACCTCAGTTTATGATTGTATTTATGTTACTTGCTTTATTAGTTGGTTTTTCAAGGATATATTTAGCTGTACATTATCCTTCTGATGTAATAGTAGGGATAATATTAGGAGTAACATCATCTATTATTACACACGCATATTTTATAAATAATATATATAGGTAAGCCCAGGGGTAAGCCCAGGGACGGGGTAGCTGCTTCAACTTTTATATGATATTTGATACTGAGACAGTACAGACTGAAGAAGTCTGTACTGTTTTTGCATACATAAGGCTATTTAAAAAACTCTCTTAAATCAGTTTATATATATTGACATCAATAATTAAAGGTAGTATACTATAACTGAACATATGAGCACTTATTCATATGTCTGAATACATTAGTATTAGATACATAACAGAATAGGGGGATTGATTCTATGAGAAAGGATATTGTATTAGAAGGCTTAAACTGTGCAAATTGTGCCGCAAAGATAGAAAACAAAGTAAATAACATGGAAGAAATAGAAAGTGCAAGTTTTAGCTTTGCTACTAAGATTCTGTCAATAGAATATAGCGAAAATCATGGGTTTGATAATATATTAAATAAGATAAAAAAAATAGTAAATACACTGGAGCCTGATGTGATTGTAAAAGTTGGAGATAAGCTAGATGGACATGGAATACATGGTCATAGTCACGGCAAAAGTGAATGCTGCGGTCACGATCATATTCATGGACACAGCCATGAACATAGTCATGGACATAACCATGGAGAAGGCGAGCGTGGACTACTAAACAAGAAAACTCTAAAACTTGGGATAGGTGCAGTGTTGTTTTTTGGAAGTTTTTTGTTTGATAAGAATATAAACATACAGTTACCATTATATATAATAAGCTACTTTCTAATAGGGGGAGATGTACTTCTTAGAGCAGTTAGAAATATAATAAGAGGTCAGGTATTTGATGAAAACTTTTTAATGGCACTTGCAACAGTGGGAGCATTTGCTGTTAAAGAATATCCAGAGGCAGTATCAGTTATGCTATTTTATCAAATAGGAGAGATATTCCAAGATATTGCAGTTGAGCGTTCTAGAAAATCTATTAAATCACTTCTAAATATTAGACCAGACCATGCTAATCTAAAAACTGATGAAGGCTTAGTAGTTGTGAAGCCAGAGGCAGTTAATGTAGGAGACTATATAGTAGTTAAACCTGGGGAGAGGGTGGCCCTAGATGGAGTTGTTGTTGAAGGAGAATCAATGGTAGATACTTCTGCACTCACAGGAGAATCAGTACCTAGAAAAATAAAAACAGGCGATAATATATTAAGTGGATTTGTCAATAATAGTGGGCTACTAACTGTAGAGGTAAAGAAAAAGTTTAATGAATCTACAGTTTCTAGAATACTAGACTTAGTTCAAAATGCTAGCAGTAAAAAGGCACCAACAGAGAACTTTATTACTAAGTTTGCAAGATACTATACCCCAATTGTAGTTATTGGAGCAGCACTAGTAGCTATTATACCTCCTATAATTACTGGGGATGCCTTTTCAGAATGGATTTATAGAGCTCTAATATTTTTAGTAATATCCTGTCCATGTGCTTTAGTTATATCGATTCCACTAGGATTTTTTGGTGGAATAGGTGGGGCTTCTAAATCAGGGATACTGGTTAAGGGTGGAAATTATCTAGAGGCATTAAATGAAGTTGATACAGTTGTGTTTGATAAGACAGGAACACTGACTAAGGGAATATTTAAGGTTTCAGAAATTAAAGTATATAATGGTTTTACAAAAGAAGAAGTATTAAGAGCTGCTGCATTTGCAGAGGTCCATTCAAACCATCCAATTGCGAAATCAATCATTGAAGAATTTAATGGGGAAATTGATGAAAGCCTAATTGAAAACTATGAGGAAATATCAGGACATGGTATAAAAGCAAAGGTAAATGGTAGATTTGTTTTAGCAGGAAACTTAAAGTTGCTAAAAAGGGAAGGCGTAAAAGCTACTTTAGTCAATCAATCAGGAACTATAGTCTATATATCTATAGATGGTAAATTTGCAGGAAGCATAGTTATTTCAGATATGTTAAAGGAAGATTCAGTAAAAGCTATAGAAAGCTTAAGAAATCAAGGAGTTAAAAAGCTTATTATGCTGACAGGTGATCTAGATAATGTGGCAAGGCAGGTAGCAAAAGAGCTTAACCTTGATGAATACTACTCAGAGCTATTACCTGAAGATAAGGTAAATATATTAGAAAAAATTGCTGAGGAAAAGGGTAGTAAAGGTAAGCTAATATTCGTAGGAGACGGTATAAATGATGCACCAGTTCTAGCAAGGGCAGATATAGGAGTTGCTATGGGAGGACTAGGCTCAGATGCAGCCATAGAAGCAGCAGATGTGGTACTGATGACAGATGAACCTTCAAAGCTTTCACAGGCTATATCTATAGCTAAATATACAAAGAAAATAGTAATTCAAAATATAATCTTAGCCCTAGGAGTCAAAGGTATAGTTTTGGTACTAGGAGCCTTCGGAGTAGCTACTATGTGGGAAGCGGTATTTGCAGATGTAGGTGTTGCACTACTAGCAGTGCTTAACTCTATGAGGGTTTTGAAAACTAAATAAAGATTAGGAAAACAGTTCAGACTAAAAAGTTTGAGCTGTTTTTGTCAGGCTCTTTGTCAATAGTTGGGGTGGGATTTTCTTTGGTAGAAGCAAGGGTAGAAGCAAGGGTAGAAGCAAGGGGACGGGGTTAGTGCTTCAAGGTACACAGATATTGTCTAATCAATCGAATTTTCTATTTTATGGTTAGAAAAAGCAGAATGAAGAGAAATTTCATTCTGCTTTAATTGTGTGCGCCCAGCATGGGAGTAAACTAGTCGGTGAAAGTCCGATACGGGGGTTGATAGTGCCAACCGTTAGCTTAAGACAAGGGTGTTCATCGTGAGGTGGAATTTGAAGGAAGTCGGCGGCAAAACTCCGGTCTGAGGTACACGAATCACATTCGAGGCTTAACCCTGTGGATGAGGTTGCGCAACAAACCAAAGTCCTAAACTATCCGAAACAGGGAAAGTAAATGTGGCAGATATATGGAGTGAAAGTTTACGTTCTTACCTGGAGAGGTCTGATAGAACAGTATGAAAAATTCAGACTGTCTTAATGAACTGCCGTATACCGAATGGTACGTACGGTGGTGTGAGAGGACGGTAATTAAAATAATTAATTACCTCCTACTCGACTGTTTATGCCAAAAAAACGACCACTTATGCCAAATGGATTGTAATAAAAATAGAGTTATGATATTTTTGAATTACATTTAAGATGTTCAATTATAATTTTAGTTACAAATAAAATGTTTATGTACATCAGATCCTATTTTGAATAGTAAAACTCCCAAATAATCAAATAAAGAAATTGTAATTGATTAAAGATTATAAATCTATTGTACCTAGTACTAAAATCCGGAGGGTACTTTTGATTTATGATAAAAATCATTTAAAGAGGGAGGGAAATTAAAAGAATACATTTTATCATTAATAGTAGATTTATTCACAAGCACTATGGCATTTTTAGAAAGTCCAATTAATAATGGTAAATATTATTATGTGATAGGAGAGGATAAAATGCTTAAGAAAACTAGTAGTATGTTTTTGATTGTGATGTTAATATCAATATGTGTAGTTGCTTATGCTGGTACAGATTATGATAGCAAGTCAACAGTTTATGGATTGTTAGAGGGAGAACTTTCTGTGCATCGTGGTTGGGATAATGCTGCAGCGTTTGCGTGTACTTCAGTAGAGACTGAAGCACCTTATGTAGTGTCTAAAGTGGAAATTCTAAGAAGAGCTACAGGTAGTAGGCTTGACTATGGTTCCAATACGGAAAGAAATGCTACTTATAGTGAAGCTGAGGCATATACAACTGCTGAATATGATATTACAACTTATGGAACACATGAAGTAAGAGGAAAAAGTAGTTATGCTGTTTACACTAGAACATTTGATTGATAATTCTCAGAATAATCTAAATATCTAATACTATATGGAGGCTGGATAATTTCAGCCTCTTCTCTCAGAGTTTAAAAGTAAAATATTATTACATATAGCTTATATTGGTATAGTGAGAAATGATTTAGTAAATATGAAAGGAGGATTTAAGTGAACAAGAGAAGAGTTGCAGGAATAGTTATATTGATAGTGGTTTGTGCAAGTATACTTACAGGCTGTACTAAGAATAAGAAAACTGATGAAAAAGAGACTCTGGATTCTGTTTCGTCCCACAATGTTGAGAATCCTTTTGAACTAAGTGAAGATGATGAAAGCATTTCTTCTATACTCACTGTTGCCAGCTATGGATATGGTATATTAGATAGAAAGGAAAGATATGTTTACGAAGGAAATCTGATGGAAATCCCGATAGAAGTGAATAATCGGGAAGATTCTATTGAAGTAGGAATAATGATCTTTATTGATGGGATACCACAAAGATTTTCATTTAAAGAGGATGAAAAACTCCTGGAGGAATATGTAAAGGCTATTGAGTTGCCTAAAAAAAGTAAAGTCATTAAAACTGCTGTGTTTACTCCTACAGTGGGGAAAAAAGGTGATGTATTAAAACTACATGTAACATCTTTACTTAATCCATCATATATTCCAGAAGGGGAAAGTAGGAGCTTTAATGTCAATCATAGTTTATTAGACATTTTGCCAGTTGAACTAGAGTATAAAGCAGATTCTAAAAGTCTAGATTACAAGGAAAATTTTATAGAGAGCATTATTATGAGTGAAGAAGCAAGGAGTGATCTTCAAATTCGTGAGGAACCCTTTAATGACATACAATTACATGATGATAATGCAGGTAGATATAATAGTTTACCTTGTATCCCCTATATAGAAGGAAGCGATTTGAATCTGAAGATATCTGCTTATGGAGTAGATACATGTAAATATAGAACAACCATATTTGTAAATCATTTACCTATTAAAACATTATATTCTAATGACTATTATGATTATTATGATGTATCAGTCCAAAAGGACTATTTGGCTAGGATAGACTTCACAATTAATCATGATGAAATATCAGAAAAAAATAACTTCATATATGCTATATCTGTTCCGTTGAAAGAAGACGCAAATGTAAATGGATGCTTAAAGACTAGCACAAAACTATTGTTGCCTAAAGAGGAAGTAGAATTACTTTTAAATAAAGATAAAAAGTTAGAAGAACAAAAAATTAAAGAAGAGCAAGAAACTCACAAAGAAAATATCTCTTCTGAAGAAAGTTATGATTCTAGTTTATTTTCATTTATAGGAATTAGCAAAGACAATATTCTATATGGTTTATCAAAAAGTAATGAAGTTGTATCTATAGATATTACAGCAGAACAAATAATAGGTAGACTGTCATTAGAAGAACAAAATCTGAATTTGATTAATTATAGTATTTTGGATAATGGAATTGCTATTGCAAGCTATGAAAATAAAAAACCATCTTGTAGATTTTATGATTCAAGCATGAATTTAAAAAAGACTGTTGATATAGAGTCACTTCTTTCTAGTGAAAAGCCACTACAAATAAGAGATTTTTGGGTGTCGAGAGATGGAGAAAGATTCATATATACAGATGACAATGATAAGTCTTTGTATACATGTAAAGTTGACTTGACAGATATAAAAATAATCAAGGAGATGGAAGTAGACGATAGAGGGCCGAGTGGATTGGGGTTGACAGCTTATGGGGATGGAATCATTGGTTTTAGGACAAGCAAAGAAATCGATAATAAGAGGATTAACTTTGTAGGGACAATAAATGAAGATGGTACAGGCTATGAAGCTCATAAATTGACAGAAGGTATTGAACAACAAATAGGTGGAACACAAATAAGTAAGAATACCGTACTATGGCATGATGTGAATGTTGTGGACTTAGATACATCCTCAGGAATTGTTTTAGTAAAGTATAATGACGAGTTGAAAAAAATTAAAGTTGAAGATAGAGCAGAAAGCAATCATGTTATTTTGTCTAATGATGGCAAAAATTTTGCTACTTATTTAGTTAATAGCAACAAGTCAACAGCAGTCATTAAGGTATATGATATATCAGAGGAAAAAGTTCTATTTCAAATAGAAGAAAATTTAATTGAAGGGACAAGTAAGGTTGAAATTGCATTGACTACTGACACATTAGTTGTTCTATGCGGAGAAGGAATAAAAAAATATACCTATTAAAGCAACTAGAAGGAGTGTTACTTTGAGGCTAATAATAGAGGATATAACTAAGAGATATGGGACTAACATAGCTTTAGATAATTTTACCGCTACTTTAACAGAAGGAGTGTATGGATTAATTGGGCCTAATGGTGCTGGAAAAACTACTCTTATAAATATTCTAGTAGGCCTAATAAAGGCTGATAGTGGAAGAGTAATGTTTTGGGAAGACGCAGAGAAGGTTAAAGAATACTCCAAATGTATACCTGTGGAGAAGTTAGGTTTTTTGCCTCAAAGCCCAGGGTTTTATAAGAATTTTACAGCTAGAGAATTTTTATTATATATGGGAGCTTTAAAAAATTGTTCAAAGAAGAGCTTGAAGAAATATGTAGATGAACTATTGGAGTCAGTTAATTTATATGAAGTAAGAAATAAAAAGATTGGTTCTTTTTCTGGAGGTATGAAACAAAGATTAGGAATTGCCCAAGCAATTATTAATGATCCTAAAATAGTTATTCTAGATGAACCTACAGCCGGGCTTGACCCAAGGGAGAGAATTCGTTTTCGAAATATCATTTCTTCTTTGTCTACAGATAAAATAGTAATACTAGCTACTCATATTGTTTCAGATATTGCATTTATTGCAAAAGAAGTTCTATTACTTAAGAAGGGGCAGCTAGTGAAAAAAGGAGCACAGGAAATCTTAGCAAAAGAAATCGAGGGTAAGGTTTGGGAGATTGAAACAGATGGGAAGAATATCATTTCATATATGAATAATTATAAAGTAAGTAATGTAGCTAATACTCAAAATGGTTATTGTATAAGAATAGTAGATGATAGAAAACCTGAACAAGAGGCTGTTATGGTACAAGCAACTTTAGAGGATGTTTGCCTATATTATTTTGGCGAGGTGTAGTATGAGGATTTTATACTATGAGATGCGGAAAAACTTTTTAAAACCATCTATTATTATATGCCTTATTATTTTTTCATTTATAAATATATATAAAATAAATGAAGGTTATAAAAATTTTATGTATTTAAATTATCCTAAAGTAGCTGGAGATATATTTTTAGAAGGGTACAAGAAAGTTTATTATGAAAAGGTAAAGGGAGAAATAACAAAGGAAAAGATAGATTTTATAATGAATTATTATAAAGAAATGATTAAGCTTCTTGATGATCCAGGCTTTAATAAAGAATATGATGAAAGTAAATATACAGGATATATTTTTGGAGATAAGAATTTATTTAAGGATGGAATTATTTCAGATATGGAATATAACTATATGTATGGTAGCAATATTTCGAAAATTGTGGAAAAATCAAGAGAGAATGTAATTTTATATTCAAAGCTTGGAAATGATTATGAGGTGAATAAAAACAAGAAAATAATAAACTCTTATGAAAATAGAAGTCTTACAGAGCTTTCACTTACATGGGGCATAGAGTATTACTTAAGATATGACTTCTCTTCATTATTGATTATTTTACTCATGATTTTAGGGCTATCAAGTGTTTTCTGCAATGAGAATGAAACTCAGATGTTACAGTTGATTGCAACATCTGTAAATAAGAGAAAAACAGTGATGATGAAGTTCTTTGCATCCTTTGGATATATTGTTTTTTTATGCTCATATTTTTATTTATTAGACTTATTAGCTATCTATATCATTACGGGTACCGATACCTTCTCAAACCCTCTTTATTCTCTTAGGTTTTTTCAGTTTACACCTTTAAATATGTCTGTAGCATCATTTTTAGTTTTAGACTTTATGATGAAGATTTTTGTTATGCTATTTTTAGCAGGTATTGTACTTTTACTTTCTTCTTATCTAAAACAGACTGTAATCGTATTTGTTCTCAGTGTTACGTTGGTTAGTGGATTGATTTTGTTAAATGATTATCAGTCAACAGTCTTAAACCCTATAGCTTTAGTAACTAATTATACAATGGTAAATAAATTTGAAAGTATCAACGTTTTTGGATTGTGTTTACTTAAGCATCAAGTATGCATTGGAATAACAGGAATATGGTGTTTTATTTTGCTTGTTATTATGAGAAAGCGGGCGGTAAGATGGTGTTAAAATATGAATTGAAAAAAATACTGATAAAGCAGAAGGGGATTATTTTGATTTTAGCTTTATTGCTATATAAGAGCATCTTTTCCTTTTACGAAATTCAAAGTGTTTATTACTTACCTTCTCATGAAGATAGAGAAATATATGAAGCATATATTTGTTACCTGAATGGGAATTTGACAGAGGAAAAAGAAAAATTTATTTTGGTTGAAAAAGAAAAAATAGAATCAGTAAAAAGCCAATATAACTACATAAGTATTGATTTATATGATTACAGGTTAAGTGAAGAAGAATATATAGAAAAATATCATGAAATACAAGAATATCTAAAAAGAGACAGAGCCTTTCAAGAAGTATGGTCAAAATATAAGTATGTTATGCTAAATCCTAGCAACCGTTATTTTATTCCCTATGATATACCATCCTTATCTGTTGATAGATTAGATTACTTACTTGTTATGGTAATTATTGTGCTAACAGTTAATTTTTTTTTCACAGAAAGAGATACAAACATGCTGGTTTATATCAAAAGTAGTAAAAAGGGTAGAGGCTCGACTGCTACTACAAAGTGGGGAATAATGATGGCATTGTCTATTATAGTTGTATTGCTAATAAGTGGAGTCGAATATATCATTACTATTTTTTATATGGACACAGTATATCTAAATTATCCTTTACAAAGTCTAGAATTCTATGCAAATTCTCCCTACAGTCTGACAATGGGACAGGTTTGGGGTTCTATTATTGCTTTAAGGTGTATTGGGCTTGCTAGTTTTTGTAGTATAGTTATTGTTTTAGGAGAGATAACGAGAAGTAAGATACTAACACTTTTTATTCCGACAGCTACCATGTTTTTACAAGGGGTTATTGGAACTGATAAAAGTCTAGCTTACCGCATACCTTTTCTTACAGGATTAATTAAAGGAACAGGATATTTTCGTGGCAATGCTACAGTTACTATGCTCAAAGGTACTGCTATAGAAGAAACTGTAAAAGTATTTAGCAATATACCAAAGGATTATCTTATCAAAATGATTATTTTAGCATTAATATGCATTATAAGTTCTTTAGGCACAGTTGTTTTATCCTATAAAAATAAGCAGCATAAAAAGAAAATAGTTTATAGTTTGTTACTTATCTTATTCTTGTTAAGTGGTTGCAATACTGTGCAAAATGATAATGTATATACCCATAACTTGAATATATCTAAAAATTTTTTACTGGTGCAAAATGAGAATTATTATATATTAGGCGAGGATACAAATGCTGTAAGAATTGACAAAAAATCGGGAGAAAAAGAAAAACTTATTAGAAACTCTTTTTATGAGTGTACAGATCCAAGCGTTATTAGCAGAAACTATCTTCAAGGAGAGAACTATTATTATTATACTTATAATAAAAATGCAAGAGTAATTAATCAAATTAATTTAGAAAGTTTAACGGAAAAAAATATCTTTACTACTAATACTGAAGATAAATATTATTTTCTAAATCTATATCTTAAATATGTGGATTTTAAGAACATAGAGAAGATTTGGAGCTTTTTTATAGCAGATGATGATTTATTTCTAGTAATGTATGATGGTAGGGTTGTAAAGGTTGATATAAAATCAAATAAAAAGGAAGTTGTTATAGATGAGGGGATGTTTAGATATAATATATCTTTTGACGGAAACTACATTTATTATATCAACAGCAACCTTGAGCTGAAGAGATATAATATACACACAAAAGAGAGTACTGTTATAATAGACAAAAGGGTAACAAGACTATATTTGATGCCTGATGGAATTTTATGTGCAGATAAAAATGCACTTTATTCAGTGAATAAGGATGGAACTTCCTTGAAAAGGATTATAAATGCAAGTGTAAATGAGTTATCCAGTGATGAAAAATACATATATTACACAGAAAGAAACAGTAACAATTTGTATCGTATATCTAAAGATGGAGGAAAAGGGGAAATTATATCAGATGAAAATATATTAGACTTTGAAGTTTTAACAAATAGTAATTACATATATTGTCGTATAAATGGAAGCTATGAACCAAGATATGAGTTGCTCAACAAAGAATAGTTAGAAGTATAATAGTTAGTTATTTGATTACTTGGCATGTAGACAGGGATAAAGTAAAGCCTAGGAAGGCTATAGCTTATGAGTAGTGAAGAGTAAAGTACTTTAGTAAACTGTTATTTAGCTCTATTAAGATTAAGAATCTAGTTTGTCATATGACTAAGAAGCTATAAAAAAAGCTTAGACTGAGAAAAGTTTAAGCTTTTTATGTCGTTTATGCCCATAAAACGACCGTTTATGCAAAAGGGGTTGTCCTAAAAGTAGAATCGTGATATTTTTAAATTAACTAAATCTTATAGCTTAAAGGAAGATATTGATATGATTAATCAAATAGCTTGTTATATTGTTAATAAGATGAAAAATTATGATGTAGCAAATGAGGAAAATATAGACTTATATATTTATGGATTAGAAATATTAATAATCACAATTATTAAATATTTAGGGATATTTATTATATCATTTTTATTAGGAGTTGTAAAAGAGGCCCTTGTTTTTGTTCTAGCTTTTAGCATGTTGAGGAACCAGGCTGGAGGAGTGCATTTAGATTCTTTTTGGCAATGCTTTATCATTACAAATGTCATAACTTTTTCTTGTATATTTCTTTCTAAAGCTCTACCTATTAATCACACAGCGATATATCAAATAATTATGTTAATCGTATCTATTGTATTAGTTCTAATCTTTGCCCCTGTTGATACAGAGAATAAACCGCTTAATGAGCTTGAAAAGAAGCTATATAAGAGAAGAAGCATATATGTAATACTTATATTAAGTATAATCACCATTGGCTTAAGCTTAGTTTACGATTCTTTTATTGCTTATGGCAATATTGTGTCATTAGGATTTCTATGTGAGGGAATCACATTGACACCTTTAATAAAAAGAAAAACAGGAGGTGAATTAAATGAAAGCAAAGGGTAGATTATTAAGTGGTGTAGCATCAGTAGCTATGGCTTTTGCAAACTTAGGATTAAACATTAACTGCATAGGGCTACTATATCAGCCTAAATGTCCAAGAAGATAATGGATGCTGCTTAAAACTTTGTTTTAAAAAATTACCTTAAATTTAGCAGAGCAATTAAAAAAGGTTATCAGAATTCGATTAACTACTATATGTAGAAATGAATACTATATATTAAAAGTCCTATTTTTACATAGGACTTTTAATATATAAAGAATACCTAAGGAGTCAGTTTTTATAGTTTTATAGCTATCTATAAAATTATAAAAGCTGACTCCTTATATTTTTTTAGGCTTATTATCAAAAAACTAGAAACAAATAAACTACTTATTTTATAATATTTATTAACTTAATGAAATAAAAAGGTAATCAAATTTACATGTAGAATAATAGAAAATGACAACAATTTATATGAGGTGATGTCATATGAAGTTAAATATTGCAATCTGTGATGATGATAAAGCTCACGTAGGTATTATTAAAGATTATATAAATAAAACTAATATTAGTTATGATACTCAAATATTCGAAGCTTATAGTGGTGAAGAGATGCTAGAATTAATAAAGAATACACATATAGATATAATTTTCTTAGATATTGAAATGAAGGAATTAAATGGTATAGAAACAGGCAAAAAAATTAGAGAAACTAATGAAGACACAATAATTATATTTTTGACAGGATATAAGGATTACGCACTAGAAGCTTTTCAAATAGAAAGTTATCAGTACATAATAAAACCTATCACATATGAAAAGTTCAACATCTTAATGCAAAAAATTCTTACACGATTAAAAGAGATAAATGCCTATAAAAATATAAATAATTCTTTTATTTTTAAAGCAAAAGATGGTATAGTGAGATTAAAGTACAAATGGATTTATTACTTTGAAGGACAAGGAAAGAGGGTCTATGTTTCATCTGAAGTGGGTAACTATGATTTTATAGGTACTTTAAAATCAGTTGAGATATCTCTGAACAAAAATATGTTTTTGCGTTGTCATCGAGGGTTTATCATAAATACCGAGAGGTTATTAAATGTTAAAGATAATCAAATCATGTTATTTGATGTGGAGCAACTTATTCCTATTGGTAGAAAGTACAAAAAAGATGTATTAAATGTATTAGAAAAGAAATTATTTGAATGTAATAGGTGAGAAAAATGGATATTATCGCCAATCTTATAACAAACATAATTGATGTGAATTTGCTGTTTTATTATCTAATAGTCGCCTTTAGAGGAGAAAAAAACAAAAATACGTCTATCTTTTTTTGGCTTTCTGTAATTGTATTATTTAATACTCTTGTTAATAATTTTTTGGGACTAGCTAATATTGCAGGATTTATATTGATTTTAACTTCAATGAGTTTTATTTTTAAACTGATTTTTAATGAAGAATTCTTAAGTATTTTTATTGCTTTACTTATAGGCATGATATTCATGTTTACATTAGAATTAGTCACGGCTAATCTAATAATTTATATTTTTAAACTGACCCCATTATTAGTTTTAGAGTTGAATATATATAAAATATTAGCTATTATTATATCCAAAGGTAGCTTTTTCCTTATTACACATTGCTGGATTAGTAAAACTTCTTTTTTCTCGTATTTTCAGTATGAAGGAAGTCGGCCAATAGCTTTTATATTTTTATTTAATTCAATTATTATTTATATGGCATTTATACTTTATAGGTACATAAAGATTAGCTCTTATATAGATTATATTGTTTTCTTTACACTTACAATGTGCGTTATTTTGTTTAGCTGGCTAATCTATATATTTACAAAAAAGATGGTAAAGCAAGAGCAACAAGAAGAGTTTATGAAGATAAAAATTAAGGAATATGAAAATCAGAATTTTTATATCAAGAATATGGAAGATGTTTTGCAAAACATTCGTGCACAAAGACATGACTTTAATAATCATGTAAGTACATTATATGGGTTAATTTATCTTAATAAATTTGAGGAAGCGAAAAAATATATTTTAGGATTAGCAGAAGATGTTTCCATCGCTAATAAAATTGTTGATGTTGGTCATCCTGTGCTTACAGCACTAATAAATATGAAAAGAGACAAGATACTAAGAGAAAATATAAAAATGAACTTAGAGGCTCAACTGCCTAAAAATCTTATTTTTGAATATGTAGACTTATCAATAATTATAGGTAATCTTTTAGATAATGCAATTGAGGCATGTATGAATCCCAATATAGATAGCCCATTTATTGAGCTAGTGATTAAAGTAAAAAGTGACTATTTGGTTATTGAAACATTAAATTCTAAGTCAAATGCAGTAAGCATAGGAGCAGATTTTCTAGAGGATAGATTTACAACTAAAGAGGACAAAGAAAACCATGGTTTTGGATTGAAAAATATAAAAAGAATTGTAGGGCAATACAATGGGCTTTTAAAGATAGAAAATAAAGAAAACACTTTTGCTGTTCACATAGCTTTACCTCTAGAATGTTGTAAAGCAGATAACGATAAACCACCAGATAAATAAATGAATTACTGGTGGTTTATATTCATTAAGTATGCGTAATTTTTTGGACAAGTTAATTAAAGAGTTCTTTTATTTTCCTTGGTCCTGCTAGGATATCTCTTCTAATAAACAAAGTGCCATCATCTTTTGTCTTGGTACACCATTTTATAAGCATGATCTTCCCGTCTGCTATTTCAATACCGGTTATACAGTTAGGATGGACACAGCTTCCACTGTTAAAGTATGGAGGCTCATTTAACCTTGGATACATAGGTCTATGATTATGGCCTGTAATAAGCATGTGTTTTTCCTTCACTACCCACTCACTAAGTCTTTTTGCTACTAAATCCTTTTTTTTATGGTTTTTGGCTGTTCTCATAAGACCATTTGCCCCAAACAATTCTAGAGGCCTCCACAGATATCTAACTAAAAATCTAGCTAATCTCCATAAATCATAGTTTAGAAAATCTACTTGATGGCCATGAGTTAATAGTATTTTATCATTTGTGACTTTATACTTAAGCACTAAGCCTTCGTAAACTTTGATATTAGGGAATAAGGGTTTGTATATATTCTCGAGTTCATCAAAGTATTTATATAGATTTTTCATCACAAACTTTTCGTTTCTTTTTACTATGTCATGGTTCCCATAAATGAAGTATAATCTATCTTCTTTATGGAAATTAGATAGAACTTTAAATACATCAATATGAGCTTCAACAATTCTATCAAAGTTTCTATTTTCCCAAAGTTCATCTCCATCCCCTAGCTCTATATAGGTATATCCATTTTCGAAATAATAGTTAAGAGCTGCAGAATAAATGTTTTCATTTTTTGAAAAATCATCTGCCCAGCTTCCGTCTCCTCTATGACAATCACTCATCAAAATTATCCTTGAAGAATCATCAAAGCTAATTTCCTTAGATGTGTGATAAACTTTTGTTACACGATTTAAAATATCCATAGCATTACCTCCGCAAGGAACTAACATAACTCGTATTACAATATATTCCAAGTTTGATAGATGAGGAACGATTAAGACGAAAAAAAGCAGGAGTTTTTACCCTGCTAATTTGGAGACAATTTATGTTTTTTTATTGATCAGACTTTACTTTCTATGGATAATTTTTTATAGCTTATTGAAGTAGATAGTTCCTTATGCTAGAATATATTTTAATCGACAATAATCTATGTAGGATGGAGAGATATCATGCAACTTGTACTTAAAGACAAAAAATTTTATAAATCCTTAGCTAATATTGCGATTCCTATTACATTACAAAATCTTGTCATGTCTTCTATTAACATGCTAGATACATTGATGATAACAAGACTTGGTGATGCTAATATAGCAGCTGCTGGTCTAGCAAATCAAGTTTTTTTCTTTTTTTCACTAATATTGTTTGGGGTAAATAGTGGATCATCAATTTTTATAGCTCAATTCTGGGGGAAAAAAGATATTAAAAATATAAGAAGAATCCTTGGATTAGCAATAATAATATGTGGAATTGTGAGTATTATCTTTACAATAGGTGCTCTTTTTATTCCAGAGACTCTTATGCATATATTTACTCATGAACAGGATGTAGTGGAATTAGGAGTAAAATATCTAAAAATTATAGGATTCAGTTACTTAATAACATCTATAAGCTTTGCATTTAATACAGCCCTAAGAAGTATTGGACAGGCTAAAATTCCTATGTTTATAAGTATAGTTTCTTTATTAGTAAATGCTACATTTAACTATTTGCTTATATTTGGTAAGTTTGGCTTTCCTAAGATGGGAATAGAAGGAGCAGCACTTGCTACTGTGTTGGCTAGGATTGTTGAATTAGTTTCAGTTTTATATATAACTTACCATAGCAAGAATGCTTTAGCTGCAAAGATAAATGAGCTAGTAGATGTATCTAAAGACTTTGTAGTGAAGTATTTTAAGACTGCAGCTCCTGTTATAATAAATGAGTTTTTCTGGTCATTAGGAACTGTAATGTATTCAGTAGCCTATGCAAGAATGGGAAAGGAAGCAACATCTGCTGTTCAGATATCTAATACTGTTCAAAATATATTCTTAGTATTATCTAGAGGATTGTCAAGTGCATGTGCTGTTATGATTGGTAATGAAATTGGAGCAGGAAATAAAGAAAAATCAATATCATATGCTAGGACTTTTATTATAATCGGGCCATTACTAGGGATAGTTTTAGGAGTTATATTATTCGTTTCAACTCCAGCCATTATGACCTTGTTTGGCAATGTTTCAGCAGAAGTTTATGACTATACAACTAAGATGCTCATAGTTATTTCTCTTTCATTGAGTATAAAGATAGTGAATGGTTTATTAATAGTTGGTATTTTTAGAAGTGGTGGAGATACTAGGTTTTCTATGTTCCTAGAGATGGGTTCAGTGTGGCTTGTAGGAGTGCCATTATCATTTTTAGGTGCCTTAGTTTTGAAAATTCCGGTTTATTGGGTAGTGGCTTTAGTTACTCTAGAAGAGGTTGTTAAGGCAGCCATTGGAATACCTAGATTGCTTTCAAATAAATGGGTTAGAAATGTTGTTGAACATATGTAGGATGAGAATATAGATGGGTCAGAATGTTATCTGACCCTTTATTATATTTATAATAATTCAAATTCTACAACAGTATCTATATCATCTGGTAGAGGATGAGTAAGATGTTCAGGCTTACCAAAATTTATAAAGATATAATCATTGTAATCCATAGTATTCCAAGGTTTAATTAACTTTAATTCAGAACCGTCAGAAAGCAATCTGGCTTTTTTAACCTTACCATTTAGTCCTTGAATGCCTAAAGGTCCTATACTACCATCAAATATATGGGCATAGAGCTTATTTTGGTTTTGGGTGAAATAACCCCATTCAGGTTTTGGTAGCATTGATTTTCCACAATTATATATACTGTTTCCATTTTGCTTCATCCATTTATCTATAGCTTCTAAGATGCGCAGAGATTCCTCAGGAATTTCACCCTTTGCATTAGGCCCAATATTTAATAGTAGGTTTCCGTTTTTACTAACACATTCTACCAGCTTTCTAATAATCATCTTAGGAGATTTAAAATTCTTATCTTCTGATGAGTACCCCCAATGATTGTTCATAGTAATACAAGCTTCCCAAGGAACTGGATTTCCATTTTCATCTACTATTCCTTCTGGAGGTATTATTTGTTCAGGTGATGCAAAGTCTCCAGCGTAAAAATTAGGATTATTGGTCATGATACTTCCTGAGTTTTCGCCACTTGCTTCTAATCTATTATCTATTATGACGTCAGGTTGTAATTCTCTCACCATATTTATTAGTTTGGTAGCTTTCCACTTCTCGCCAGTCATATCATCATAGGAGAAGTCGAACCAAAGTATGTCTATTTTACCGTAGTTGGTGCAAAGCTCTCGAACTTGTCCATGCATGTATTCTAGATACCTTTCAAAGTTATGTTTTACGTCTTTGTACTTCTCGTTGTCTCTCATAGGATGGTGTCTATCTCCATAATGAGGGAAGTCATCATGGTGCCAATCTATAATAGAATAATATAAGCCAACTTTAAGGCCTTCTGTTCTAAAAGCATCTACATATTCTTTTATTAAGTCTCTTCTAGCTTTAGTATTAGTAGATTTATAATCTGTAAGCTTACTATCAAACAGGCAAAAACCATCATGGTGTTTGGCTGTCATGACAGCATATTTCATTCCAGAGTTTTTTGCGACTTTAGCCCAGTACTTAGGATCGTAGAATATTGGGTCAAATTCTTCGAAATATTGCATATATTCTTCCTTTGACATTTTTTCATTAGTCATGACCCATTCTCCCCGTGCTGGGATTGAGTAAAGTCCCCAGTGAATAAACATTCCAAACCTATCTTTAAGAAACCAAGCTGTTCTTTTATTTCTTTCTTTTACTAGGTCCATTTTAATTCCTCCTGTGATTATATCCGAATCTATCTTAAGCTCTTTTCTTATTTACTAGTATATATAAAGCTTTATTGAGTGTCCATAGCTGACTTTACTAATTTTTTAAGCTTGTTTACTTAAAGATAGGCAAGCTCTATTATATAATGATTATTATCGAGAGATTAACTTTATGAGTTTTAGTAAAATCACCTTAGTTTATTAAGTTTCGATTGAGTTTTATTTCTATTTGTTTTTTTGACAATAATTTGTATTATTATGTATATAATTATATATGGGGGTGTTAAGGTGAGGACTAATAGAAAACTAACTTTTATGATTAGTACTGTACTTATTGTTTCTTTATTTTTAACTGGATGCGCTACATTTGGCAAAGTCAATAATAGTGAACTAATCCAGAATACTGCTTTTGAGAATATTAGAGAAAAAGATTTAGATTCTAAAAATATTATGAAAATAATTGAAGAATTGACCTCAGAAAAATATAAAGGAAGACTTGCAGGAACTAAAGGAAATGAGCTTGCTACCCATTACATTGCCAACTATTTTAAAAAAATCAAGCTTGATTACCCAGGTGTTTTAGACACATACCTACAGCATTTTGACCATAATGTTAGATTTACGTATAGTGCTCCAAAGCTACAAATATTAAATGAAAAAGGTGAAGTTGAAAAAGACTTTGAATATATAAAAGAGTTTTCTGTAAATACAGGAGTTCCTTCATTGAGCATTAAAGGTGAGTTAAAGGGAAAAGGTATAGTTGTAGATAATACAGAAAATATCATGAAGGATATTGAATCTTATGATGGGAAGGTACTTCTTGTACCAAGAAATATTTTAGCTAGTGAGGGAAATAGAAAACTAATTAACAAGGTACTATCAGGAAACAGTAAAATTGGTGGAATGATTATAGAAGTTGATATCGATAATCCTAATCATATGTATGGTAGTTTTGTGGTGGGACCTAACGCCCAACCAACAGCCAAGTTTGAAGAAGGGCAACCCTTGCTCTTTAACTGCAATGTGACAGTGTTTAACGAGTTAGTTAAAGCTTCTAATGCTGGGTTAGAGATAAGTATGAAGGCGGACTATGCAATAGAAAATGTAACTTCTGCAAATGTAATAGGATATATAGAAGGGAAAGATAAGGTTCTTAAAGAAGAGTTTATTATTATAGGGGCCCATTTTGACCATGCAGGAGATAACAAAAATGGTACATATAATCCAGGAGCATTAGACAATGCTTCAGGTACAGCTGTAATGATGGAAATAGCCAGGATTCTAAAAGAAGGAAATTACAAACCTAAAAAATCGATTTTATTTATTGCATTTAATGGAGAAGAAGAGGGTATATATGGCTCTTACCATTATGTCAATAACCCGATATATCCACTGAACAAAGATAGGACAGTTATGATTAATTTAGATATGGTAGGCTCAAAAACAGAAATGCCTCTTACACTACTGAGCTTTGATAGTACTAATATAAAGCTGAGAGAAGAATTTTATAGGTATTCAAAGGCGTTAAAAATAGATTGTGTCCAAGATGCAGGACAGGGAAGTGATCATTATCCTTTTGGAACAAAGGGAATAGACGTTTTATGCTTAATCAATATGGATTTGAAAAATGGATATCATACTCCTGAGGATACAATAGATAAGGTAGATGAAAAGCGAATTACTGAAATAACTAAGCTTGTACTATATTATATTGATAAAAATGCTTTTTAACATAGTAGCTTAATCTAGGATTGAGACAAAAAAGTTGTCATCCAATGCGTCAGTGAAGGGGGATGGGGGATATTCACTACACCTAGGATGACAACTTATTTACATGTACTTTTTCTCTAGTTCTTCTACTAATCTAATATACTTTTCCTTAGTTTGAATATGTTCATTATTTTCTTCATATTCTTTAAATTGTCTATCTAGCTTATTCATAGTTTCTTTCTTTAGATTTCTCTCTGCGTATTTAAAAAGCATATTATCTTCTTTAAATATATGTTTTTCTAGTAGATTTGCATAACCCATAGCATTTGCAATTACATCAACCTTAACATCATTGCTGCCTTCTTTATATGCTTTTAAAGCAACCTCTAGGTCTCTAACAAAGCCTCTTCCCCAATCATGCTCGATAAGCATCCCTTGGACTGGCCCATTACCTATTTTATCAGTTAGCTCAGATTCCATATCTTTAAACAACATATCCTCTTCTTTTCCATGGTGGTACTTATCTGCATAATTTCTTATAAAATCAATTATAGAAACTAAATCATCATGTGGAATTTCTTTTCCCTCTACAATAGCTACACATATTTTTCTAATTACTTTAAGTACTTTCTTAATATTATCATGTTCATTTACTAATATTTGTATTGTGTTCATAGCATCACCTCAAACAGTCTTTACCTTATTATTATCCACAAAAAAGAATAATAAACACTATTTTATAATCAGTAGTGCTTTTGTCTTAAAAATAAAAAAACATAAAAAGTTGGCGAGATAAGTTGTAAATATATCTAGTATAATCTATAATATTATATAGTTATATACAATATATATGTATTAATAACCTTACAACCACAATATAAGGGGGTAATGCCTTGATTACTAGGATACAGAAAAGAAACGGAGATATTGTCGATTTTGATGTAAAAAAAATTGAAAATGCCATTTTTGCAGCAGCTAAATCAGTAGGTGGAGATAATAGAGAAACTGCAGAGAGACTTTCTAAAATAGTAGTAAATATACTAACAGAGGCTCATGGTGCAAGTATACCAACTGTGGAAGATATTCAAGATATAGTTGAAAAGGTTCTAATTGAAGAGGGTCATGCCAAAACTGCAAAGGCTTACATATTGTATAGAAAAAAACATGAAGAATTAAGGGAAGCTAGAAATCTTTTTATGGATGCTGAGACTTTAATTGATGAATATGTGTCACTTGATGACTGGAGAATCAATGAAAATGCTAATATGGGATTTAGCTTACAGGGCTTAAATAATCATATTGTTGAATCTATAACTAAAAAATACTGGCTTAATAAAATATATAGAAAAGAATTAAGAGACCCACATATAAAAGGAGATTTGCATATTCATGATTTAGGATTATTAGCACCTTATTGCTGTGGTTGGGACTTAGAAGCTCTTCTTTTACATGGTTTTAAAGGCGCTAGCAGCAAAATAGAATCTTCACCTGCAAGTCACTTACAATCATTCTTAGGTCAGATAGTTAACTGGTTATATACGCTTCAAGGGGAGGCGGCAGGGGCTCAAGCTGTTAGTTCCTTAGATACATATGTTGCGCCATTTATTTATTATGATAAATTAAGCTATGACGAAGTAAAGAGAGCAGTTAGGAGCTTTGTTTTCAACTTAAATATACCTACGAGGGTTGGTTTTCAAACTCCTTTTACTAATATAACCTTAGATATTACGCCGCATCCAATGATTAAGAATATGGAAGTTATTATCGGAGGAAAAAGAAGAGATAAAACTTATGGAGAATTTCAGAAGGAAATGGATATGTTTAATAAGGCTTATTGTGAGGTAATGATGGAAGGAGATGGAGCAGGTAGGAGCTTTAGCTTCCCAATACCTACAATTAACATAACTAAGGATTTTCCTTGGAATTCAGAAGTGGTTAATTCCATTATGGAGATGACGAGGAAGTTTGGCACTCCATATTTTGCAAATTTTATAAACAGTGACTTAAGTCCAGAGGATGTTAGGAGTATGTGCTGCAGACTGAGACTTGATAATAGAGAACTTAGACGAAGAGGAGGAGGATTATTTGGAGCTAATCCTCTTACAGGCTCTATAAATGTGGTTACTCTGAACATGGGACGTATAGGCTATCTAGCCCAATCAGTAGAAGAATTTAAGAGAAGAGTTAGAGAACTAATGGAGATTTCCAAGGAAATATGTGAAACAAAACGTAAGGTGCTTGAAAGATATATGGATGCAGGGCTTTATCCATATTCAAAGTTTTATCTCCAATCAGTAAAAGATGCACATGGAGAATATTTCAAGAATCACTTCAGTACCATAGGCTTAAATGGAATGAATGAAGCATGTGTCAATTTACTTGGTAAAGATATCACTACGGAGGAAGGTAGAGAACTTGCTATAGATGTAATGGAATTCATGAACAGAGTAATCCAAATATTCCAAGAGGAAACAGGAAGTCTTTGGAATCTTGAAGCATCTCCAGCTGAAGGAGCTGCTTACAGATTTGCTAGGATGGACAAGAAAATGTACCCTAGAATATTTACACAGGGAACAGATGAGCCATATTATACTAACTCTACTCAGTTACCTGTAGGTCACACTAAAGATATATTTGAAGCAATAGAGCATCAGGATAAGCTTCAGACACTATATACGGGAGGAACTGTGTTACACGGCTTTATAGGCGAAGAGATTGAAAGTACTGAAACAGTTAAGTTACTGCTGAAAAGAGCTTTTGAAAACAGCAGAATACCATATTTAACTATTACACCAACCTATAGTATATGTCCGGAACATGGATATCTAAAAGGAGAGCAATTTACTTGTCCAGAGTGTGGAAAAGATACAGAAGTTTGGACTAGAGTAGTTGGGTTCCATAGACCTGTTCAATCTTGGAATAAAGGTAAAAAGGAAGAATATAAGGACAGGTTAGAGTTTGATACAGAAGAAAGCCTAAATGCAAGTATTAATACTGCAAAAGCTGCGATATAACAAAAGTTTCATAATAGAGAGGAAAAGAGTATGGAATTTAAGGGACACCAAAAATCATCATTTATAGATTATCCTGATAAGATAAGTACAGTGTTTTTTACAGGTGGCTGTAACTTTAGATGCAGCTATTGCCATAACTCTGACCTTGTTTATAATAAAGGTGAAAAAATAACAGAAGACTTTATATTTGATTACCTTGAGAAAAGAAAGAAAGTGTTAGATGCAGTATGTATATCTGGGGGAGAGCCAACCCTTCATGATGGATTATATGATTTTATAGAAAAGGTAAAGACTAAAGGCTATTTAGTAAAGTTAGATACTAACGGAACTAGCCCATATACACTGAATAAACTTGTAGCAGATGAACTAGTGGATTATGTAGCTATGGATATAAAGGCTCCAATAGACAAATATAATACTGTAGCAAATGCTGACTTTGCTATAGAAAGAGTAATTGAAAGCATCGATATACTAAAAAATTCATATATTGATTATGAGTTTAGAACCACTATATGTCGAGAGCTATTAACGAAAGAGGACATTCTGAAAATTGCAGAGTACCTAAAGGGAAGCAGAAGATATTATTTGCAAAACTTTAGAGATGGAGACACTGTTTTAGGTGGAGAAAATAAATTCACCCCGTATTCAAAAAAAATGTTAATAGAAATTGAAAAGCAAATTAAGAACTATTTCGGAGTATTTAAGATACGTAACTAATAAAATTATGGATACAGAAAGGAATAAAAGCCATGTTGCCATATAGATTATGCAATATGGCTTTTATTATATGTATTTTACAATTAGTTATATTGTAAATTATGTAGGTATGGAATATAATTTCTGTAAAGGCATTAAAAACCTGTTATAAATCACATGAGAATTTAATATTTTTGATATTTATCAGGAGGAGGGAGAGATGTATGTGGTCTCTAATAATTATTGTTTTTTTGCTAATATGGTTAAATTTACATTTATTTAGAGTTTATTTTAGGTTTATTTTTAACAATGAAGATGATTTTCATAGCTCTCTTAAGTATACTTTAACACCTGATATTTTTTCGCTTTTTAGAGGAGAATATTGTAAGGACAAATTTGCTGAATTTAAGTTTGGTGTATTTATTTTTCTGTGTGTTGTAACTATTGTATTAGAGATAATGCTAGTTAATGGAGTTGTTAATTTGATTTAGGTATGGTAATAGATAGTTTGGTAGTTACTGAAAAGAAATTATAAAAATGACTAACGTAGGCTATAGTTTTGTTTAATACATGTGTTTGTTTATTAACAAGTAGAAAGGAGAAGTTATATGACAGTTAATAATGAATTTGAAATTTTGTTAAGAAATTTGTATATAAAGGACCCCTGCAAGGTTCTTCCAAATGCATTATGGAAAACCTATGATAGATTAAATAACCTCCAATGTTCACATACATGTATAGATGATGAAATTTTGGAGATTAAGGGATTAGAGCAAAAGGGAGTATATATACTTTGGAACAAAAGTAGAGAAGTTAATCAGTCTTTACAGCTTATTATGGAAGAGTCTAAATTCATGATAATACATGATGATTACTTTAAGAAGTTGGATATTCATGACTATAGCCAAGTTGAGCCATATTTTCGTATTAAACATGATAATAAGAAAATTTTACCCTATAGTTTGTCAGAGGATTTTTATATCAAGCAAGCAAATGTTGAGGAAGAATTTAGTGAGATTTCAGATTTTATTGGAAGGTGCTATAAGAACTTACATCCAAGTCCTGAGACAGTTAAAAGTTGGACAACCTATAGAGTGTTTGATAATAGCCTTTGGATATGGATTATGGACAAACAAAAGAATATTCCAGCAGCTTTAGGCATAGCTGAATTTGATAGTAGTGTTCCAGAAGGCTCGCTTGAATGGATTCAAGTACTTCCAGAATATCAAGGCAAAGGACTAGGAAAAGTACTAGTACTTGAACTGCTAAATAGGCTAAAAGGAAGAGTAGAGTTTACTACAGTTTCAGGGGAAGTGGATAATGAGACAAATCCAGAAAGATTATATAGAAGCTGTGGATTTTATGGAAATGATGTATGGTGGTTGCTTCGGAAGAGTTAGATTTTATTCATAAAGATTTTTTATTAGTATCTAAGGAGGAAAAAGTTTATGGAAGATGTTGTAGCATCAATTGGAGTTCAAGTTCTACTTGTTTTTACAATAACATATCTTTCTTACCTTATGTTCAGTAGAAAAAAGATTGGTTTCTTTAAATGGATTGGATTATATCTTCCAAGAAATAGAGATTGGTGACAAAGTGCCATAGTTGTTTTTATAGCATCTCTAGCTATTATGGTTGGGCCACTTATTCTATTTCAATACTTAGGATATATTACACCTGAAATGCTTTATGATAAAGCTATAAGTGGGCAAAAAATGAGAATTAACATTATTGTTATTTTTTTGTTAAAAGCTATAATCCAAACGTCTTTAACAGAGGAGATATTCTTTCGTTTTCATCAAAGGCTTTGGGATAGGTTTTATGTATTGAAGTGGAATTATGGAGAAAGAAAAAACTTAATTTTTTAAGAGTAGTACTAAAAGTAAATGATCCTGTTGTTTTAGGCAGGGTCAATGACAGCTGAGCTTTATCCATGTAGAGTGGCTCTAGAGGCTATAAAGTTATAGAATTTAGAACTCATAAGGGGATGTAGGCTAGGAGTTATAGTTAGCTATAGGCAGGAGGGAAAAAAATGAAGCTTGGAATGCCAGCATTAATTGAATTTAACAGTCTAGAGGAAAATATAATGCTTTGTAAGGGGTTAGGTTTAGACTTTATAGAGCTTAATTTCAACTATCCTGTTTTCATGCCAGAATGTTTAAGCCATATGGAAATATTAGATGCCAAAAGTGAGTATGGAGTTGACTTTACATTTCATTTTCCTGAAGAAATTGATTTGTCATCTTTTCACCCAGCAATCAGAAAAGGACATTTAGACCGTTGTAAAGAACTGATAGAATGGATGAATAAAGCAGAAATTAAAATAGCTAATATGCATATAAATAATGGGAATTACACTACTTTACCTAATAAAAGACATTGGGTTAACGAAAAATATGAAGACCAGTTTAAAGAACAGCTATTTAACTCTTTTTCTGAATTAAATGATTATGCTAATTTGCATGGGGTTATACTATGTATTGAAAATACTTCTAATTTTCATATCCCATTCATACAAAGAGCACTTGATATGCTAACAGAATTTGAAAATCTCTATTTAACTTGGGATGTAGGGCATGATGCCATGGTGAACTTTAAAGAAGAACCAATTCTAATGAAACATGCCAGTAGAATCAAGCATATGCATCTTCATGATTTTAATGGCATATTAGACCATCAGCCATTATATACTGGAATTGTACCTATTGATGAAAGACTTAAATTTGCTAAGGAAAATAATATAACAGTGTTAATAGAGGTAAAAACTTGTGAAGCTTTAAAAGAATCATTAAGTAAAATGGCTGATTATAGATAACCAGACTATTTGATTTCAGGTGAGGATTGATTAAATGTTGCTAGGTGATAGAATATCAGTTGTAAAGATATTGTTAGTAATTATCTGTATATTATATATCACCTTTTTATTTATTGATCTATCTCTAATAGAGATATCTATTTCATCAAACGTAATTAAATATACATCTATAGTTATGTGCTTTTTAATATCATTATTGACAGGAAGTAGGTATCTCGACAAGACTGATAAATTATTGCTTCAGTTGGGACTATTTATTACATTAATGGCAGATTTTTTGCTTCTATTTACAGAGTATCTTGTTTTGGGAGTAGGGATTTTTTCAGTTGTTCATATAATTTATTATATTAGATACAATAGATGCGAGATTAAAATTGGTATGATAAAGTTCACAGCCTTTTTTCTAATTATTACAGTTACCTACTTAATGATGAACTATTTCATTACGAAAATTGAACTAATATATGCAGTAGCCCTGTTTTATGCGGTATCCATATTAAACAGTGTTCTAAAGGCTATAAAGGTGTGTAGGTATAAATTATTCCCATATCCAAATGAATACCTAATTACTTGGGGAATGGTGCTTTTCCTGTTATGTGATATAAATGTAGTTTTTTTTAATATTTCTAAATTAATTAGTAAATCTAGCAGTATAATTAGCCTTTTATATAATACTTCTGCATCATTAATGTGGCTTTTCTATCTCCCTTCTCAAGTGCTACTTTCATTAAGTGGATACGATTTTAAACAATTATCTAAAAAATATAGAACAGGAGATACATTATGACAAAAATATATTTTGTAAGACATGCACAGCCAGACTTATCAGTACAGGATGATTTATTACGTCCTCTTACTGAGAAAGGTATTGTTGATAGTAAGAAAGTAACTGAGTTTTTGTTAGACAGAGGTATTACTAAAATATTTTCAAGCCCATACAAGCGAACCTATGACACAGTAAAGGATTTTGCTGATAAATCAAATTTGGATATAAATATTATAGAAGACTTTAGAGAAAGAAAAATAGATGATGTATGGATAGAGGATTTTAATACTTTTGCCAAGGAACAATGGAATAACTTTGATTACAAGCTAGAACGTGGTGAGAGTCTAAATGAGGTACAAAAAAGAAACATAGCAGCATTGCTTAAAATAATTAAGGAAAATCCCAGAGAAAATATAGTCATAGGTACTCATGGAACTGCTCTTAGTACTATTATAAATTATTATGATAAGAATTTTGATTATAGTGAGTTTGAAAGAATAAAACCCCTAATGCCTCATATAGTATATATTAATTTTGAGGGAGATAAAGCTACGGAAATGAAAGAGTTTATTTTATGATATTTTCAGCTTTGCAAAACTATTGTTATTCTTTTAACATAATGCTGCTTTATGGTATGATATGGTAAGAAGTTCTCGCCAAATTCTTTTGAGCAAGGGGGGATTGTAGTGTATTTAATTATCTTCATAGGAATTTTGTGTATAGTATCAGGGGTATTAGTTAGGTATTTTAAGTGTTATTGGCTCATAGCTGGTTATAATACTATGTCAAAGGAAAAAAGAAAAAATGTTGATACAGAATCTTTAGGCAGGCTTATGGGAAATTACATGTTTATGATAGGTGGAACTTTTATTATAGGAGGAGCTTTAATTTCTACAAGTTTTAAAACTATAGGAACAATATTGATAATAGCTCCAATATTTATTCTAACTCCATATGTAATGATAAAGTCTCAAAAATACGATAAAAATTCATTAAAGCCTGATGGAAGCATGAAAAAAAGCACAAAGCTTATTATAGGTTTTACTATAGTATTTATATCGATAATCTTTATTTTTATGTTTGTTTTCATTGGATATGGAACTCGGGAGCCTAAGGTTACTGTAGAGAATGAGAAAGTTAAGATTGGTGGCATGTATGCATCTACAATCCGTACATATGATATTGTGGAAGTAGTATTGCTAGATTCAATTCCACAGGTGTTAAGAAAGGATAATGGCTTTGATTTTGGAGATATTTTAAGAGGATATTTTAACCTTGAGAGTGTTGGGAAAGGAAGGCTATATATAAATAACGGAAAACCCCCATATGTATTTTTAAGGCTTAAAAAAAGCTTTGTAATAATAAACTATAATAATAGTGAAAAGACACAGGAGCTGTATAATATTATAATGACATCATTATAATATTTATAGCTAATGACCAGTAGGGATATACTGGTCATTATAGTTTTTTAGAACGAAAAAGTTCTGATAATAGATAAAAGCAAAATTGCTTTTAAGTCATTACTAAAATTACAAACTTGCTAAGGACAAATATTTTATAAGAATTAAAGTAAGTACAGGAAAATTCTACAAATTTGTAATTATATTGTCTAAAACCAATTTGTATAATAATATAATTATGTGACTAAGATTTTACTTATGATAGACAATACCTATTGACAATAAAGTAGAGGTGCATAAATTAATGAGACAGAAATATAAAAAGATAGATCGTAGAAATAATTATATGATTTTAGCAGAGAATTTCTTTGATGAAGATAATAAGGAAAAAGCATTGAAGTTTTTTAAAAAAGCATTAGAATTTGAAGGAGATAAGTATGAAACTATAGATATTTTATTTAATATAGCTATTTTATATGATGAACTTGGATTAAAGGAAAAGGCATTCGAAACCTATAATAGCATCATAAAAATAAACCCAAATGAAGCAGGGGCATATTATGGAATAGCTATAATATATGATGAAAGAGGTCAGAAGGATACTGCTTTAAAATATTATTTTAAGGCAACGGAGTTGGAGCCAGAGTATGACAGAGCTTACTTTTATATTGCGAATATTTATGATGAAAAGGGTGATAAAGAAAAAGCGATAAAATACTATAAAAAAGTAATAGAGTTAACACCAGATGACTATATTGCATATAATAATTTAGGCTCTATTTATGAAGAAATAAAGGAATATGATAAGGCTTATTACATGATTAAGGAAAGTATAAATATAGAGAACGATTATTATAAATCTCTTTTTAATATGGGGGTAGTTTTAAAACATTTAGGAAAGATAGAAGAAGCAATAGAATATTATAATCTATCAATAGAGGCTTATAGTGGGTATCCATACTCTTACTTGAATATTTCTGCTATATATATAGAAGAAAAGAAATATAATTCTGCTATTAAAATACTTACAGAAGGAATTGAAAAAAATCCTGATGCAGGCTTTCTATACTACAATAGGGCTTGTTGCAACATAAACTTAGGCAACATTGACATAGCAATTGAAGACCTGATAAAAGCAAAAGAGCTATATCCGGATTTTGGATATATGGTCAAAACTGATAAGGATCTTGCTGTCATAAGAGAGAATGAAAAATATAGTTTTTTACTAGAAGAATAGGAGATTTATTGTTATTAAAATAAATTAGAATATTGATTTGATGCTAATAAAGTGGTATACTTTACTAGTAAATAGAATACTTTATCCATTTGAAACAACCCTCTCCTAAATTGGTGGTCTTGTGTAAAAATGTATAAAGGTACCATTAATTTAGGAGGTGAGATATAATGGCAGATAAGAAATTAGTATGTCAAGATTGTGAAAAGGATTTTAATTTCACAGAAAGAGAACAAGATTTCTACGCAGAAAAAGGATTTCAAGAACCAAAAAGATGTCCAGAATGTAGAAATGCTAGAAAACAACAAAAGAGTCAAAGAGCTTCTAGATACTAATTTGCTGAAATAGCTGTTGATAATATTATTCAACAGCTTTAGTATTTTTTGATAGAAAGGCCCATTTTCCTAAAATTGTAAGAAAAAATGGGCTTTTATTAAACTAAGACAAAGGCGACTTGTACGTGATGAGAGATTTAGCAACCACTTATTGTCTCCACTTCATTATTTTATTTTCTAATATAGCAACAATTTTATACATAAATGTGGTGAGTATAGCTAAAATTATTACACTCATCATTACCAAATCTAATTGGAACACTTGCCCACCATATACTAGTAGATATCCTAAACCAGCTCTAGATACGATATACTCTCCCACTATTACTCCTACCCAGGACATTCCAATATTTACTTTAAGAGTACTTACCATAGCAGGAACACTGGCTGGAATAACTACCTTTTTCAGTATTTGAAATTTAGTAGCCCCAAAGGTTTTTAGCATCTTAATCTTATCTTCGTCAACTTCTATAAAGCTGTTATAAACATTTAAAATGGTTATGACTATAGAGACGCTAATGGCAGTGACCACTATACCAGAGTAACCAGCACCTACCCAAAGTATTATTATAGGAGCTAATGCAGTTTTGGGTAGACTATTTAGCACTACCATATATGGGTCTAAAACCTTTGCCATAAAGTCTGACCACCATAATAGGACTGCAACAATAATGCCCAAGACAGTTCCTCCAATAAAACCTACAATGGTTTCCATTAATGAAATACCAATATGTTCAAAGATCATACCGTTTTTCACATATTTTATGAACAATGCTACTATCTTAGAAGGATAACTAGTAAAGAAGGTATCTATCCATTTAAATTGTGCCGCTATTTCCCAAAGCAGAATAGATATTAGCAGTATGGATACCTGAGTTATTAGTATTGTCTTTTTTCTCTTTTTTACTCTATTTAGATATGCTTGTTGCTCTTTTGAAACAATGTTATTATAAACTGATTTGTCATTATACATGCACATCAAGCTCCTTCCATATCTTATTAAAGTAATACCTAAATTCAGGAGCCTCTCGACACTTCATAGGTGTCCTGACACCATTCGGACAATTTAGCTTTATTGGAATTATTTCCTTTATAGTTGCTGGTCTATTAGACAGTATGATAATTCTGTCAGACATGGAGATTGCTTCTCCAATATCATGTGTCACCATTAAGGCTGTTTTCTTCTCCTTTTTTAGTATGGTTCCTATTTCATCTGCTATAGCTAGCCTTGTCTGGTAATCAAGAGCAGAGAATGGTTCATCTAAAAGTAGTATATCTGGCTTAACTGCTAAAGTTCTTATGAGAGCAACTCTTTGCCTCATACCACCAGATAGCTGATTTGGATAATGTTTTTTGAATTCAGATAATCCATAAGTTTCTAAAAGATTTTCAGCAAACCTTATTGTATCTTCATTGACCTTACCTTGTATCTCCAATCCTATTAGCACATTATCTAAAATATTTCTCCATTCAAATAGATGATCCCTTTGAAACATATAACCTATATCTTTACTTGGACCGTTCACTTCTTGATTATTTATATAGACATTACCTCTTGTTGGCTTTATAAGCCCAGCTACTATAGACAATAATGTGGATTTTCCACAACCGCTAGGACCTACTATTCCAATTATCTCACCATTGTAGACATCAAGGCTTATGTCTTTTATGGCTACAGTCTCACCGTCTAGAGTATGGTAATTCATGCTAATATTTTTGATTTCTACCGCTTTTAGTTCCTTCATCTATATCGTCTCCTTAAATCAAAAATCTACGTACTTCATAATATTCAGAAGAGGTGAAGTTTGTGAGAAAGTATATTGGAGTAGAAATAAATTAATTTCCTACCAATTGTTTGTAGTTTTATGTAAAAAGATATTAATAATAGAAGGAAAAGGACGGATGACATAGAAGTTATAATAAACTTTATTTTAATACCATAGTTAATCTACATCATTTATATTATGTAAAAACATAGAGGGAAAGACGTTATCACATGTAAATTATACTAATTGGATGTAGATATCAAAAAGGGACGATAAGTCTAAAAATTGGGAGATTGTTGGCTGGGGATATTAAGTATAAAGTAAAAATTATTTATTTGAAAAGGGGAGTAAAGTATGAACAAGAAAGAGTTTATAACTAGATATTGGGAAGATGTTGCTGCACAAAATGCAGATAATTTAAAATCTTATTTTTTATCCAATGCTATAATCAATTGGCATAATACAAATGAAAGATTTTCCGTTGAGGAATTTATTATAGCTAATTGTGAATATCCTGGTGACTGGTGTGGTAATGTAGAAAGAATAGAAATAATTGATGATTTAGTGATTTCTATTACAAGAGTTTGGAATGCAGATAGCGGTGATTCATTTCATGCAGTTTCATTTTTCAAATTTCAAGATGATAAAATATTATGTGTTGATGAGTATTGGGGTGACGATGGGGTTGCATCGCAGTGGAGATTGGATAAAAAAATTGGCAAGCCAATAAGATGATAGCTTTATTCAGTATATTCTGACGACCTCTCGTCATCTTTTGATTTCAGGCCGTAGTGCCTATAGCAATCTTTTGTGTCTTGAAGAAGTTGAAAGGAATGAAAGTAGCATGATAGAAAGATGTATTATGATATTTCCAGAATTCAAAAATATGAAAGTCATTGATGAAATAAGGGAGAAGTATGACCCACTAGCAAGTCATGTTAGACCTCATATTACACTTGTTTTTCCTTTTTCTAGTAATATATCTCGAGATGGAATAAAGGAACACATAGAACATGTTTTATCAGAGATAAAGCCATTTAAGCTAATGCTTAAAGGTATTACACCAGTACAGTCTTTTGGTAACTATCTTTTTCTCAATATTGAGACTGGCAAAGAAGAAATATATAACATTCATAAAAAACTTTATACAGGAATATTGGAGCCATATTTGCCACAGTGGTTGAGAAATGGTGAATATTATCCACATATGACAGTAGGCAAAGTAAATAGTAAAGAAGAATATGAATTAGCGATTCTCGAAGTAAAGGATGTAGCAGATACTTTTGAGACTATGGTGAACAAGGTCAGTGTAGAAGTTATAGATGAGAATGAAGATTCTATTATAGAGATGGAAGTAGAATTAAAGTAGTATAGCTATGAAGTCAAAGGCAATCATATGCTAATCATTTTTTTGGAGGTAAGTTTATGAAGATTAAAACATTACAAAAAGAAGATGACAAATATATTCAACAAGCAGCTCAGCTTTTAGTAGAAGGATTTAAAGAGAATTGGCCCAATGCATGGCCTGATCTAGGAGCTGCATTAGAAGAGGTTAATGAGTGTTTAAGTGAAGATAGAATATGCAGAATTGCTGTAGATGAAAATGATAACGTTTTGGGATGGATTGGCGCCATAAGTCAATATGACGGAAATGTATGGGAGCTACACCCAATAGTAGTTGACATTAATCATAGGAGAAAAGGAATAGGAAGACTACTAGTCAAGGATCTGGAAGAACAGGTAAGGCAAAGAGGTGGAATAACTATCCAAGCAGGTAGTGATGATGAAAACAATATGACTTCATTATCCAATGTAGATCTATACGATAATTTACTAGATAGAATTAGAGACATAAAGAATTTCAAAGGACATCCATATGAATTCTATTTAAAACTAGGATTTAAAATTATTGGTGTTATGCCAGATGCAAACGGGTTAGGGAAACCTGATATATATCTTGGGAAGAGAGTGATTGATTGGCCTAACCAAACAAGCAATTCATAGAAGTCATGTTCTTATATAACAAATATGGTATAATCTATACAATAACTATCAGGGGGGATATAAATGGCACTTGTAGATGAACAAGTAGTGCTAAGGTCTTATCTAGAACAGATAAAAAATGATAATGTAAGTTTTTTAAAAGGCAGAGATTACTTTAAAGATAACATTTCAGAAGAAATTAACTTATTGCTGAAAGAAGAATATGCAGTCTTATAATAGGAGCGATAGAAATGAAAAACAATTTAAAAGCATTGCTACTGCATTTTGCTATTGTAGTTTTATCTATAATATTTTTTATAATTCTTGCTGTATCAGGTCCTACAATCGGTAAATATGCTACTCATATTATAAGTAGATTATTTATAGTGTTCATACTTGTTTTGGCTTATATCTTTGCAGGCAGGCTGTTAGATACTAGTGCAAATAAAAAATACGATTTTTCGCAGGCTCACTTATTACAATAGTTGGTATTGCTTTATGGCTGTATACATTCTCAATAACTGGTGAAAGTTTGACAAAAGTAGCATCAAATATACCAGAAGAACTAGGTGATTACTGGATTGTAATGAACATTTACCATACTCCTTTTATATTCTTAAGACTTATTTTCGAATTACCCAATATTCCAATAATATCACTTGTTGAAACTTTGATCCCACCACTGCTTATGGGATTTGGATTGAAATTAAAAAGATTGAAGAATAAAGAAAACTGAATCATTTTCAAATGCACCAGCGGATATAAACCATTATGTATAAGAAGGGGCAATATGAAATATAACTTTGATCATCATAGAGGGTCGTCCAACAGTTGGGAGACCAACTATATCTAAGAGTGTATGCAAGTAAATCGTATATATAATCAGTCCTTTAAGTTCACTAATAGTTTTCTTATAGAGACCCTATATAAAACTGAGTTTTGAAAAAGCCTCCAAGGCGCGTTGTGATTGATGGAGAGAACTTATCTTAAGTGTTCCAGAATCATACTGTTATTTAAATACAGATGAATATACGGGCAAAGATAGTCTTTTTGATAGCTTAGCCTATGAATAAGAGAAGATAGCAAAAATATTTAACACATTATCCTGATTTGTTATCCAATTTATATTATATACTAATTTTTAGGGAAAGCCTTTTGGCTTTCCCTAAAAATTTTTTCATATGAAAACGTTTGTTAACAAAATCGCCTTTGATATCGTAAACTAATAATGTTATAATGAGATGTTTGAAAAATTAAAGGAGGCTTAACAAATGAAAAATGTGTTAACTACATGTGGATATTGTGGTTGTGGTTGTAATTATTATGTAAATGTAGATAATGGTGAAATAGTTGGCATAACTCCTAAGCCCGATCATCCAGTAAGCCAAGGAAAACTCTGTGTTAAAGGCTGGCATGGGTATAGCTTTGTTCATCATAGCGATAGATTAAAGCACCCTTTAATTAAGCAGCAGGACGGAACTTTTAAAGAAACTACATGGGAAGAAGCATTTAAATATATTGCAGAGTCTTTTAAGAATACAATTAATAATTATGGTCCTGACTCAATAGGTATATTATCATCAGCTAGATGTACAAATGAAGAAAATTATTTAGCTACAAAACTTGCAAGAAGTGTTATTAAAACTAATAATATAGACCATTGTGCCCGCCTCTGACATAGCCCTACTGTAGCTAGTTTAGCTGCACAATTTGGAAGCGGAGCCATGACAAACTCAATTGAAGAGATTTCAAATGCTGACGTAATATTTGTAATAGGTTCAAACACTACAGAACAACACCCTGTAATAGGCATGAGAATAATAGAGGCTGTAAGGAAGAACGGAGCAAAATTGATTGTAGTAGATCCAAGGAGAATACCTTTAGTAGAGTTCTCGTCCATATTTGCAGAAATTAAACCTGGTACAAACCTTGCCTTTATTAACAGTATTATAAATGTAATCATTGCTGAAGGCTTAGAAAACAGGAAATTTATTGAAGAGAGAACGGAAGGATACGAGGAATTAAAGGCATCAGTTTCTGAATATACCCCAGAGTGGGCTGCGGAAATCACAGGAGTTGATGCTGATACCATTAGGGAGATTGCGAGAACATATGCATCAGGCAAAAATGCAACAATTTTATATACTATGGGAATCACACAGCATATTACAGGGAGCATGAATGTTTCTGCCCTTGCTAATCTAACTATGCTAGTGGGACAGATAGGCAAGCCATCATCAGGTTTAAATCCACTAAGAGGACAAAACAATGTGCAGGGAGCCTGTGATATGGGCGCTTTAGCAGATTCATTGCCTGGATATCAAAAGGCAAGTGATGAAAATGCTATAAAGAGATTTGAAGAATTTTGGGGAAGTGATTTTGCTAGAGAGAAAGGCATGACAGCTACTCAGATTTTTGATGCTGCAATAAAAGATAAGGTAAAGGCAGTATATATAATAGGTGAAAATCCAATATTATCTGATTCAGATACTAATCATGTGAAGAAAGCTCTTGAGAGTTTAGACTTCCTAGTAGTTCAAGATATATTCATGACTGAAACTGCAAAGTTGGCTAATGTAGTATTACCTGCTTCAAGCTTTTTGGAAAAGGATGGTACTTTTACAAATACAGAAAGAAGAGTACAGAGAGTAAGAAAGGTTATAGAGTCAGTAGGAGGTAGTAAACCTGATTGGGAAATACTCGCTGGAATTATTAAAGCTATGGGATTTGAGGCTGAATACAACTCTCCTTCAGATATTATGGAAGAGATAAGAAAGGTAGTTCCTATTTATGGAGGGATAACATATGAGAGAATAGATAGTGAAGGTATTCAATGGCCATGTACAGATAGAAATCATCCTGGAACAAAGTATCTTCATAGACAAAACTTCTCTAGAGGAAAAGGTAAATTCGTTGCAAATGAATACAGAGATTCCGGAGAAATAGTATGTGATGAATATCCTTTTATAATGACTACAGGTAGAACTCAACATCATTATCATACAGGAACTATGACTAGAAGATCTTGGGCTTTACATAGAGAACAACCAAGAGGGTTTATTGAAATAAATCCTGCTGATGCAAAAAAGCTTGGGATAAGAGACAATGCAAAAGTAAAAGTTACTTCAAGAAGAGGTTCAATATTTGCAGATGCTATGATTACAGATAAAATTAATCCAGGAGTAGTATTCATGCCCATACATTTTGGGGAATCTCCTGTAAACAAGTTAACTAATAGAAACTTAGATCCAGTTGCACAAATACCTGAATTTAAGGTTTGTTCAGTTAGAATAGAGGTGGCAAAATAGAATGTATCTATTAAAAAAAGAAAATTTAGTAGAAGCTTTAAATTGCTGGAAGGAAACTTTTGATGTATATGCTCCTATGAAGCATAGTGGAGTAGTAGACCTTCTTCCATTTATAGATAGTGAAGACTTCACAGAAGAATATGTTAACTTTGCACTTCCTATAAAAAAATATCTTTTTGGGCAAAAAGAAGAACTTTTTAAATGGGAAAAGAAAAATGACAGAATAGAATTATCTCATATAGATGGTGAAAGCTTTAAAGAAAGAGTATATTTTGGAGTAAGACCATGCGACACTTATAGCATAACCTATTTGGATCAGTTCTTTTATGAAAGATATAAAGATAATATCTATGCTGTAAAAAGAGAAAAAGCATATTTTGTAGCTATTAATTGTACAAGCCCTGGTAGCAACTGTTTCTGTAATTCAACTGGTACAGGACCATTTGCTACAAAAGGATATGATATACTTTTCACTCCTATAGACGATGGATATTTAGTTGAAATAGGTACAAGTAGGGGAGAAGAGTTAATAGCCATAGCTGCTCATCTATTTATGCCTATAAGTGAAGATATGTCTAATAAAAAGAAAGCAGTATATGAGTTGGCACTAAGTAGATTTACAAAGAAACTAAGAGTTTCTGATGTAAAACAAATGTTAGAAGAGAGCTTTGACGATGAAATATGGATAGAGTTATCTAAGACTTGTATGGGATGTACTGGCTGTACTAATGTTTGTCCAACTTGTACATGCTTCAATGTAGTTGATGAGGATAATGGAGACGGAACAGGCTCTAGAGTTAGGTACTGGGATTCTTGTCAGGCAGACTCATTTACAAGAAATGCAGGAGGACATAATCCAAGGGATGAAGTCTCAAGAGTCAGATATAGAATTTATGATAAGATGAAATACATTGATGAAAGATATGGATTTAAGGGCTGTGTAGGATGCGGAAGATGTATAGATGCATGTCCGGTATATATTGACATAGTTGAAATAGTTGAAAAATTAGGAAAGAAATATAGTGATAAGGTCATTCAGGAACTTGAGAAAAAAGCAAAAGAAAATACTAAGGTAGTGCCAGAACAACATGAATGTAGTGATGATTGCTCATATGTATATACACCTAAGGTAGCTATTATTAAGGATATTATCCAAGAAACCAGCGATATCAAGAGATTTGTTGTTCAATATGAGGACAAGTCATTACATGAGAGCTTAAAATATACAGGCCAGTTTTTTAAGATAACTGTATTTGGAGTAGGAGAAATAGCTATATCTATTCCTTCAGGTGACTTCAAAAAGGATTATCTAGAGTTTTATATTAAGAAAGCAGGTAAGGTAACAACTGTTCTTCATAATATGAAGATTGGAGATAAAATAGGACTAAGAGGACCATTTGGGAAAGGCTTCCCTGTAGATGAGCTTAAAGGAAGAGATATTCTAATTATAGGTAGTGGAGTTGGACTGGCACCTGTACGTACTGCTATTGAGAGAGTAACTGAAAATAGGCGAGACTATGGAAAAGTAGTTATCATAGCTAGTTCAAGATCCTACGAAAACCTAATATATAGGAATGACTTGATAGAGTGGAGCAAGTTAGATGGAATTAAGGTGCTTTATGCCTTAGCTAAACCAACTAATGAAGTTGATGCTTATGTCGGATATATGAATGATTTAATTAAAGATTTAGATTTCGATTGGGACAATTCAACTGCAATAATATGTGCTTCACCTAATAGGATTAAATCTGTATCTAGTGACCTATTAGAACTAGGTTTAGATGGTAAGAACATCTTAACATCACTAGAGACTCACATGAGATGTGGGATAGGTAAATGTGGACACTGTAAGGTAGGAAGTAAATATATGTGTGTAGATGGACCAGTATTTAACTACGAAGAAATGCTAACACTACCACCGGAATTTTAGAAAAATTTATGAACTCCATTTAAAAGGTGAAGATCTTTTAAATGGAGTTTTTTTTGCTAATCTATTTATAAAATTCCTTACTTTAGAATTATATTTATAGACAACTTACTGGATTAAGTTTACAATAAAGATATCTGAATTTTATTTCAATTTAAGGGGGAGAAGAGATGGAAAGATGGGAACATAAAACAATTAAGATTAGACTTCAGGGCTTTACTGGAGGTATATTAGATACAGAAGAGTTTGACTATGAATTGAATAAGCTTGGAGAGCAAGGATGGGAGCTAGTTTCCTGTTTTTCAACAAATGGGGCTCAAGGGTATGGTAGAGAAGCAATAGCAGTATTCAAAAGAAGAAAATAATTATATGAGGTGAATGATATGGAAGTTATATCTATAAAAAAATCTCCTGAATATAAAGATAGAGCAATTAAATATTTTCAAAGTAAATGGGCATCGCCAAGTAGTATGAAAGTCTATGATGACTGTATTACAAATTGTATCACTACTACTAATCCATTACCTCAATGGTATCTGTTATTAAATAATGATAAAATAATCGGCTGTGCAGGTCTTATAACAAATGATTTTATTAGCCGTATGGATTTATATCCCTGGGTATGTGCACTATATATTGAGGAAGATTACAGGGGAAATAATTATGGTTCTCTTCTATTAGAACGGGCAAAACTAGATGCAAAAACAGGGGGATTTTCTCACCTATACCTCTGTACAGATCATATTGGTTACTATGAGAGGTATGGGTTTAAGTATGTTGGTGTAGGTTATCATCCATGGGGAGAGAGTTCTCGTATATATTCTACAGAATTATAGGCTAGATTTTTAAATGAGAGAAATATATGAGGTAAAAAATGATTATGGAATTCATTTTGCATAGTTTCAACTTTTTATGCAACAAGTTCAATTAAAGTGTAAAAAGTAAATGAAAGCGTAAGAATTTTTAATGGGGGAGATATATTTGGACAATATAGATAAACGTAATAGGCTAGAAGAAGAACCTTTTTCCTATAAAGTATCAAAAGATAATAAGGTATTTATATTTTGGGAAAAGAAGCAAGTAAAGATACTAAGAGGAAAAGAAAGTGAAAAATTTTTAGCTAAAATTGCAAATGCTGATACATTTGAATCACAATTGATTATGGCTAAAATAACAGGTAACTTTAAGCGTGGAAATGAAAAAGTTAATAAAGCAAAATAAAATAGAATATGAATCTATGAAAATGTTGCTTTTAGAAGATTTAGGTAATGCAGATTCATAAAAATAGCATAAGAAGGACGAAAGTTTATGTAAGTATATGAATTATACTTAGACGAGTGAAGGGGACTTAAAGCAACAGTTATTAAAAAGTAACTGTAGTCAATATAATGGGAGGGATAAGATATGGCATGGCCAACACATATTGTAGCAGCTGGGGGATATGTTTTTGATAAAAAAGGGAACATACTTATCGTAAAAACCCATAATAGAGGGTGGGATTGTACTGGAGGACAAATTGAAGTTGGAGAAAATATTGAGGAAGGTGTCCTAAGAGAGATTTTAGAAGAAAGTGGAGTGAGAGCCTCTGTTAGATGCTTAGTAGGTATATATTCCAATGTTGGACAACACATGCATTATGATGAGGTTACACATGTACCTACAAAGGTTATGTTTGATTTTATTTGTGACTATGTAGATGGGGAATTAAAGACTTCTAATGAAACGAGTGAAGTGATCTGGGTTCCTAAAAATGATGTGTTAAATTATATTACAGCTCCTGCTAGTGCACTTAGATTTAAAAATGTAATTGAGTTTGATGGTCGTATTCACTATTGTTCTTATATTTCAAAGCCTAAGTTTAAAGTGTTATCATCAAGATTTGTTTAGTTGTAAAAACAAATCGAAAATGTCCATGAAAAAGGGAAAGTGCTCTTAGATTATTGTGTATATCTAGAGAGTTAATACGGATAGGCTAAGCCTGATTAGATAAGGCAATGCAATTTAGCTAGAATGATAAGTGATGAAATTTGATTGTATCACTTACATATGGAGTAAAGCAACCATTTAATAATTAGCTGATAGAGGATATATTCAGCTTATGTATTTTTCAACAATAAGATATATTTCTTTATAGAGTTGGTTCAAGGGTAGTGGAACCATTATGGTGTAGTATTGGAGGAGATTTTGAAGAAGATGAACTAAATAATACAAAAACATGTATTCTAAGAAACTGAGATGTTAAGGAGGCTTTATGAATATATATCAAATACTTCAGAAGAAAAAAATAAAAGTAACTGAAGCTCCAAAGTGGGGAGTTTTTCTAAGGAAGCAATGGGAAGATAGTTTTGTTGACCATTTAACCACTAAAGAGAAGAAGGATATATTTTTATTAGATGATGATGGTTTTTGTGGATACTTATGGCATGTGTTTAGCTATGAAAAAAGAAGTTGTCTACAAGGTCCAGAGGCTGAAAAGGCATTTAATAACGAACAAAAAAACTATTGCTATGTTTTTTGGCAGCATTCAGATTATGCTTTAATAATTGAGAATGCAAAAATGCTTAATTCAAATGATCTAAAAGAGGAACAGGATATCTATGTTGTGGACAAAGATTTTAAATGGACTTATGTAAAAACACATGAAACCTTATGGTGTGGACCTTATTTTAGTAGAAGAGATATATAAGGTATATTTTATTTGATTTTAATAATTAGATGGATTAGAGGTTCACAGACGTTAGTCTCATGACAACAAGAAAAATAAAATAAGAGGATCTAATGGAGGGGATTAAATTGAAATTTGCAGCTTTTACAGATCTTCATTATGATATTATTCATGACTCAGATAGACGATTACAATAATTTATAGATTCAGCAATGAAAGCAAAAGTGGATTTTATTGTAGAGCTGGGAGATTTGTGCCATCCTTCTAAGGAAAACAAGCATATAGTTTCTAAATTAAAGGAACTAGGTGTTCCGTGCTTCTTTCATGTAGGTAACCATATGCAAACTATATAAATACTCCAGATGGCAGCAAGACATACTACAAACGCAACTACAATAATAATACAGATGACTATCCATATTTTCCACCAGAAGAAATCCAATTGCTAAAAAATGAGTTAGCAGACGAAGACTTGTACTATGTCTTATTTTCGCATCAGAGCCTATCAAATGATTTTATGAAGAGAGGAATTTCTAATCGTGAGGAAATCAGAGAAATCCTGGAACGTAGAAATGAAGACGTAAAGCGGGTATTGCTGTGTATGAATGGCCATGACCATAGAGATGGTGTGAAAGTCATTAATGGAATTCATTATTACACATTAAATTCCATGTCATGTTTTTGGCATGGAATAAAGGAAACTTTTAACTACAGCAAAGAAATACATGACAGATACCCTTATCTGAAGGATATGATTCTTTATGAAGAAGCATTACATGCAATAGTTACTATTGATGAGAATATGAGCGTCTAGATAGATGGTATAGAGGGGAGATATCAGAATATAACTCCCAAGGATATAGGGCTGGGAAATACTTGGAATGGTGTTTCCATTGAACCTAGAACTTCATCTCTGTATATAGAATATAAATAAAGTACATTTTTCACTATATGTGGAGAAAAACTCCCCATTTCAAATTTTGGAGGATATGTATATGAGATTAAGTGAAATAGAAGAATTTATAGTAAATTTATTTGATACTAAGAATAATGACTGTTTCCATGAAGAAAGTGGAATTACAGTAAGAGGGACAGAAGGAATAAAGAGAATTGGATACTGTACAAATTTAACACTAGATACCATTGAAGAAGCAAGAAAAAATAAGGTTGATTTGATTTTAACACATCATGATGCTTGGGACTTTATGTTTGGACTTAAGGATGCTTGTCGAGAAAAACTGCTAGAATACAATATCTCGCATTATTTTAACCATCTTCCGTTAGATGACTGTGATTTCGGAACAAATAATTCTTTAATTGATAAGTTAGGTTTGCAAATAATTGAAAGGACTCATTTAGAAGATGGGTTCTATTGCGGACGCATTGCAGAGGCTGATGAAGGTATGACATTTGAGGATTTAGTACAGAAACTAGGAGCATTGTTAGAGGAACCAGTAAAAGCATGGAAGTTTAAAGATGAAGCTATAAAAAGGATTGGATTAGTGTGCGGTGGCGGAGGTTTCACCACAGACCTTAAAGTGGCAGTTGAGAAAAATTGCGATGTCTACATAACGGGAGAAAAAGTTCTATACACCATTGAATATGCTAAATTTATGGGAATGAACTTGATAATAGGAAGCCATACCTTTACTGAAATATTTGGAATAGAAAGTCTTGCAAAAAAAGTTAAGGAAAGATATGAAGATATAGAAATTATTAGACTAATGGAAGAACATCTTGAAGCATTATAAAGAAAGTAAAATTTAAGACATAAGTAATTATAAAAGTTTTAAGTTAAGAAATAAGATTATTTCTTAAAAAATAGGTGAGTGGATGGAAAAATAAAATTTGTGGGGGAAATTAAATGTATTATATTGTAATAATAATGTCAATTATGACACTATTGTTATTTTGGGGCTGCATTAAAACATATAATATAAATGGAAAAGTTCTTGTTGATGGAGCAGGATTTTATAGCATTGAGTTTTACTGGTGGATAATATTAGCATCTTTTCTAGTCCTTTTTATAACCTTTAATAGTATAGGCAAATGGTTGCTGCTTATTTTTTATTTATTATGGCTCATAGCCTTATTTATGAATCACTGGAGATATTACTTTTTTGGTGCGACAGAGAAAAAGCTTAAAGGATATAATGACTGTTTTAAGAATACGATTAAAGTACTAAAAGCTTCAGAAAGGAAAATTATTCCAGGTTTATATCATATTATATTAAGCATAGTAGTGGCAGTAGACTTTTTAGTTGTATTGATGTAACTTGATTTGAAGGAAATAGCTGATTTTCTATATCATGGGATAAAAATCATAAGTATAACTTTTTATAATCGAAATGAGGTTTTCTAATGAAAGTAGTAAGAAAGATTTTTAGCAAAATAGATAACATAAGAAAGAGAGTTGAAAAAATAGATAAAAAGATATCAGATAATAGTTTAGTTAACGTAAATTATTTTTGGGGATATTTTCTAATATTATGGTTATTTATTGGTACAAAAATTTATAATTATTTTAATTTTAGAGGTATTATACCACAGTTAGGATACTATTTAATAACCTTGTTAATATGCTCTAAGAATATGAAAGTCATTAGTATTTTTTTGGACAACCCTTTTAAATCAAATATAAATATAACTAAGATATTGAATACTATTTATTTTTATCCTTACTATGTAATAATGAGCGGAGTATTAATTGTTATAGTTCCAGAAATAATGGGATGGCTACAATCTGATCCACAAGGACTATCTAATGCTAATATTACAATTGACTTGTATATAAAAAAACTAGTTATGCTACCGATTGTTGTATTTGTTGAAGAGATATGTAACTTGATTATTTATATTTTAATCTCCAATTGGCTTTCTAAGGCTATCAAGAAATATTGGGCAGCAGGGGCTATTATATTATCATCTTTTATTTTTGGACTACTTCATGTAACTGTCTGGAATTTTCAAACTGCAATTAATCTAGGTTTAATGCATATACCATATTTTTTTAGCATAGCATTTCTTGGCAATATTTGGGTAAGTATAATAGCTCATGGTTTTCAGAATGCTATAGGATATTCAGTAGCTTATCATAGTAATATATCAAGAGACATTGTTATATATTCTACTCTATTTTTTATTATATTGAAAGTAATCAGTTATTTCCTTGATAATTTGTGTCGCAAAAGAAGCCTTAATAAGTAAGATTATATTTCATAATACATGGTGAAGTAGTGCTATTAATAATATAGAGAAAGATAGCTGAAAATTCTGGTTTATGGTATGTTTGCTTAAGAATTGTTATTAATATAATAAACGATACACAAATAATGACAGAGATGAAATGGATAGCCTTAGCAATAGGTGGTGAGAATGAAATGAAATAAGAAGCTTTTGTCAGAACCAGCATTATAAAATAATATGATATATTGTTTGGAGCGTGAGTTATTATATCAGTAAAGGTTTAATAGTGAGTAAATTAAAGGGGTGATATTATGATTACATATAAAGTTTATTCTGATGATTCAAAACACTTTGAAATAGGAGATGGCTTTTTTGAAGGCTGGCCAAATCTACTGCAAGATGTTATAGGGTAGTGAATATAGTATTTAAGGCTAGGGAGTGGAAATAGTGTTTATTGAGATAATATTAAAATACATTGTAGTGTCAATTCTTATAAGTTTAATATTTGGTGTTACAATATTCTGAAAAACTATTACTTCATGCAATAGAAACAAAACTAGGAAGAAGGTTTAAGCCATTTATTGATAAGATTTTAGACTTGGTAATAGGTCGTGGACAAGTACCAGAAAATACGTGGGAAAGGTTAGATAAGGCTATTGAACTTATACTTTATGGAGATGTAAGTCCTGAGTCAGTAGAATTTTTTGATGCTTGCGATAATGCAATTATAGAAGCTGGAATAGAAGAGAAATGGCAGGCTATGCCAATATAGATGAGTTGTTATATGGAAAATTAGGACCAGTGCCATAGATATGAATAGAATCACAGTAAAATATTTATGACTTAATAGGGTTAACCCTAATGATTAAGTAACCTATTTTGATAATATCTGCAAAGTGAGAGATTGTTACTATCTTATTAGAGACAGTGTCAAACTAATTAAATATGTAAAATAGTAATAGACAATATGTTTATGGGAGAGGTGACATATGAATCAAGATGAAAGAATGTTCTCAATTGACGTCCAAAGCGTAAATTTAGCAGAATACAGTTCAAAGGGGATAGTTCTAGATATTGGTGGAGGAGGAGAAGGCATTATTGGACAACTTCTAGGTGACAAGGTAGTTGCAATTGATCCTAGAAGTGATGAACTTGAAGAAGCAGCTGAAGGGCCATTGAAAATCGTCATGGATGCAAGAGAATTGAAATTTTTAAATAAAACTTTTGATGAAGCAACTTCATTTTTTACATTGATGTACATAGAAAAGCAGTATCACCAAAAAGTTTTTGAAGAAGTATATAGAGTTTTAAAAGATGATGGAGAATTTACTGTATGGGATGTTACTATTCCGCCTTATCCTGGTGGAACAAAAGATATATTTTTGGTACCTCTCGAGATTGAACTAAGAGGTAAAAAGATCACAACAACTTATGGGGTGTTATGGACTAAATCTGGACAAGACATGAATTACTATATTCAATTAGGAGAAAGAGTGGGATTTGAAGTTGTAAAGAAAGAAAAGAATAAGCAAATATATTGTATTGGGTTTAAGAAGAAAACTAATGCCAACTAATATAACCGGATAGTGCTTATACTTATCTTAACATGTCTATTCGCACAAAGTAAAAAAATACAAAAATATATTAGGGTTATTGCAAAAGGAGGATTATCAATGGGTAAAGAGTTTGCATTTTCCCGTATTGGATATGTTTATGTTCCAACTACAAATATTGATGAATCTATAAAATGGTACACAGAGAATTTGGAATTTAAATTGATGGATAAGTTTCAAGATCGAGGTTCTTTCTTGGCAGTTTTACATCATCCTCATAAAAATTCTATTGCATTACTTCTTATCGAAACAGTAAACAAGCAATCATTAGAAATAATAAGGAATGGGGAGCCTTTTCCAATAATGGAGCTTGATTGTCCAAACATTGATTATACATATAACTTATTGAAGACTAAGGGAATAGAAGTCGGAGATTTATATACTCTTGGAGATGGAGAAGCTAAGTATTTTTATTTCAGAGATAATGAAGGAAATTTATTAGAAGCAGCATGGTCTAAATGGGATGTAGTAGATGAATATAAAGAGGATTTTCTTAAGGAAAAGAATAAAGAAAATTAAGATTAAAAGGATCCTACACAAAAATAAATTAAATAATGGGTCAATAACTTATTTTCAGTGTACTAACTTCTTTGAGTTATTAGCTTTTTCTAAAAATGAAAAAGAATATAGTTTTTAACAGATTTCCATGCAATTAGTTTCAGTCTGGATATTAAATATAAGAAGTTATATAATACATTAAAAAATCCTTATTGCAAAATATAAGGCTAGGGGGCATAATATGCTGAAGGTTAACTTTTATGAGCTAAACACTATTGAAGATAGCAAACTTCAATTTGCAGTCATTATGGCAAGGTATGAAGGTAAATGGATTTTTGTAAGACATAAAGAGAGGCTAACTTGGGAGATTCCAGGTGGACATAGAGAAAAAAATGAAAGCATTGACATGACAGCTTCTAGAGAACTGATTGAAGAAACTGGAGCGAGAAAGTTTAATATTTTTCCAGTATGTGTGTATTCAGTATTTAAATCTGAAATCGAGTCTTATGGGCAATTATTTTATTCTGAAGTGGAGTACCTAGGTGAATTGCCAAGTTCTGAAATAGGTGAAATAAAGTTGTCTTACACTATGCCTGAGAACTTAACTTATCCTTTAATTCAGCCATGCTTATTTAAGAAGGTCGAAGAATTATATATGATAGAGTGATACAATGATTTAGGAAAAAGAATTTAAAGAGCTAGGCTATTTCTGATATTATACTTCCAAGTAGACAGTCTAATTAAGACTACCTACCAATAACGTATTTTTACTAGAGATGTATTTACTGAGTATTCAATTGCCATTTTATTATGACTACTTTTTTATATTTTGGCAATTGTTGGTTTGAAAAGAAGGATTTTGACAAAAAATATAGAATTGCATGTGTAATAAGATGGAAAACAAATGAAGATTTTTAAAATTTTCTCTATAAACTTGAATTAGTTAACCTAGCTATTTAAAGGGTTATAAAACTGATTAGATTTAAGAAAATTGATAGTTATCGGGGTTATAGTCAGGAATAATACTATTGTTTTGTGGCTATGAGAATGTGCATTTATCTTTAAGGGGGTATGGTAAATGACAAAAGAAATATTGACACGATGTGGCTATAGGTGTGATTTATGTTTGGCATACAAGGAGAACATTGACAAGGAAGACAGAAGACAAGTGCTAAGTGATGGGTGGTTTAGGTTTTTTGGATTTAGAATAAAGGCAGAGAATATTTACTGCGAAGGATGTATTAGTTCAGATTGCTTGACTGCATGTTTAATTGATAAAGGGTGTCCTGTTAGACCTTGTGTAATCGAAAAAGGATACGAAAATTGCTCACAGTGCGATAAGTATATATGTGAAAAGTTTGAGGAAAGGGCTGTTAGACTAGAGGATATTCAAGATAAAATTCAAGAAAAAATCAAAAGAAATGATTATAGGGATATTATTAAACCATATGAGAATATTAAAAGGTTAAACGAACTAAGAGAGAGACAAGGTCAATTTTCTAGAATGTTTAATGAAAATATCAAGCCCAACGAAGAGAGTATGAAAAAATTTATTGAAGAGAAAAACGTTGTAGAGCTTTGGGATAAGCTTATTAACTTTATCGAACATAATTATAAACTTGATAAATATATCAACTATGGTGGAAAAAAATATGGCTGGGAAATACACTATAAATACGGTAAAAAAACAATCATTTCAATTCATCCTGAAAGAAGAGCTTTTACTGTCTTATTTACATTTGGTAAGAAGGAGTTGGAAAGTTTCAATAGTATAAAGGACCAAGTAGGTAAGGCAACACTAGATTTGGTAGATGGCACTAAGCATTATCATGATGGAAAATGGATTTGGTTAAGAGTTACTGATAACGAACAATTGAATGATGTGCTGATATTGTTGAAGATAAAGAAAAAACCAAATCATTGAATAGGATGGTTGATGACGGGCTGGCAGATATTTGCTGTACTACTATACATAGTGAATACAAAAACTGTGGACTTGAACTAGATTTGCTTTCTAAGTCACTCTATGATATCTTTCAGGAAGGAAAAGAGAGAGTTTTAAACTTTATAGATGAAGATGCAGATGATGAATTACAGGCAGCTTTAAAGGTAGGATTTAAGCAGATTGATAGTTATAGAGGTTATAGGTTGAAACTATAAATATAGTATTCTTACTAAAGAGCCTTTTTTGAAATACAAAATGAAGATATAGCACAAATAAATTTAAGAGGTGACATATATGTTCTATCAAAAAGACTGGATCATGAAACAGATACAAAGTATGATTCAATTGATTGCTAGATTTTTCTTTAAGAAAGATATTATTAAGTATAAAATAGTTGATGAAACAAACATTACTCAAACTGACTTATTACATAAAGAACTTGTAGGACTTATAAATTCACTAAGAATAAACGAAGCAGAAAACTTATTATTTGAACGTATCAGAACAAACGATTTAAACTACCTTGCAGTAGCACTTGATTTTTATAGAAGGTTAAATGAGTTAAGTGATGAACAGCTAGAAGAAGCCGACTTTTCCAGAGATGAAATAAAGAATGGACTCGAGGAGATTTCAAGAATGTACGGGTTAAAATTATAGGAGGAAAAAATGACAATAAAATTTCTAAAACAGTTGATGTTACTTCCAAAAGAAGAATACATAATAAACAAACGTGTAAATATAAAAGGCTTAGATATTCATTTGTTGAGTTTTACAATAGAAGAAGATAAAAATCATCTTTGGTTTATGTATCAAGATAAAGACTTATTTGATATAGATTTAGAAGAGCCACATTGTGAAGCTGTGACAGAGCTTAAGACAAATCGAAAAGAGTTACTGCGTGGGATTGAAGCAGATAAAATAAATAAGTATTTTCACATAAGACAAATGGAAATACAAGGACAAATTGTTAGTTTCGACTCAGCAAGCTATAGCTACCTTTATGATATGAGCAATAAGGAGGCTATGCAGCTTCAGCACTTTGCAGAAAAAGCTTTAATTCCTACTGAGTGGAATGAAGTACCCTTGAGAACTATAGTTATTGGGTCATACGAGCAAGTTAAAGATGAGATTGCTCCTATTATTGATGATACTAAGGAACTATCAATAAAGCTACATATAGATAGGAGTTTTAAAGAAGTACTTATTCAATGTCCTTTTAAAGTAAAGTTTGGCAAACAAGAAAAAGGAACTAAAGTTAAATACTATGATCCAATACTTGAACAAGATCTATACTTTTATATAGATGAAATATATTCCTTTGATCCATATGAAGATATAATTCAAAAAACTGAGAGAATAGAAGATTCACATATGCGAGAAGAAGTACTTGAGCGCCATATAGAAGCATTGGAAGATATGTGTCCAAGAAATAAGAATCTAGCCGTTATTAAATATGAATCTACAGACAATGTACAACTTAATTTTATGATGAAAGACTATCTAGATTCAGAGCCAATACGTCGCAATTCAGCTACTTCAATGGGATTTATTAGTACATCCAAAGAAATTGGTATCAATGGAAATAAAGTGAGAGAATGTGTACTCCAGCCTGTAGACAAAGACTTTAACGGAGAACTAGAAATCGAGCTGTTTTCACGATATGTTGAAATACCAGAGGAAACTATACAATGATTTTCGTAAAACTTAACCATTGCCTAAAATAGAAATATGTATTAAAATAGACAAAAAACATAAGGAGATGAACAAAATGATTTTATATGCTGCCATATTAAAAACCATAGATCCTAAAAAGGATGCTGAAATACTAGATGTACATAAGGCTTATCTACAAAAATACATAGATGAAGGTAAAATATTTGCGAAGGGGCCATTTACAGACCACAGTGGTGGATTAGTGATCTACAAGGTTGACAGCTACGAAGAAGCTAAAAAACTAGCAGAAAATGACCCAGCAGTACTAGAGAAGTCTAGAACTCTTACATTGAAAGAGTGGAGAAGTAATATAGAATAAATTTTTTTCCTTCTTGATTAAATATACCCCTATGGGGTATAATAATAATACAATGAAATCAAGGAGGAGTTTTTTATGTCAAATGTAATTATTTATTCAAGTAATTCATGTGGATACTGTGTATTAGCAAAGGAATATCTACAAGAAAAAGGTGTGAACTACGAAGAAAAAAATATCAGTACTGACCCATCAGCTAGGAAAGAATTGATGCAAAAAGGATATATGGGAGTACCAGTAATCATTGTTAATGGAGAAGAAATAGTAGGCTTTGATAAAGCAAGATTAGAAGAACTTTTATAATCTAATAAAATAGCTTAATATAGTTAGAATACTTAAAATCAATTTTTTAGTCCTATATGTGAATAATTCACTATAGGGCTTTTTGTTATTTATTACATTTTTCTTACAAATTTCCTACTTTTAATACTTACAACATGAAATGTAGTATAATAAATTCAGTCTCATTTAGAGGAAATATATAAGAACTACACAGGGAACAAATGGCCAGTATTTTCGTTAAACAACTATAATCATCGTCATAAGGAGTGAATTAGAATGGACAAAAAATTTAAGGTAACATTATTATTAGCCATTATATTAGCCTTTTCATTAGGGCTTTCAGGGGTAGTCTTCGCAGAAGTACCTTTTGAAGTCAAGACTAGTATAGGTTTTAACGGATTTTATAAATATGAATATGTCACACCAATAAATATCGAGGTAAAAAACAATGTAAAAGATTTAAATGGAAAAATTCAGGTTCTTTTTGAGAATACAGCCAGTTCAGATAAAAAACTATATACTGCTTATACAAAGGATATTGATATAGCTGAAGGGACTACAAAGACTATAAACATGGAGTTTAAACTAGATAGGCATATAGGAGAATATAAAGTAAGAATTTTAGATGAAAATGATAAAGTAATATGGGAAAATAAACCTATAGCATTTCCTTCTGCTAAAGCTTCTAATACAGTAGGAGTTGGGATACTAAGTGATGAATATGAATCTTTAGGGTACTTACCACTTATGGTATTTTCAAACCCAGAAGATAGTAGTGGAAAAAGAGCCACAGTTATGTGCGATTTAAGCGAACAGTTACCTACTGATACAAGATTCTTAGAAATGCTAAATGTAATTATAATCAATAATTATAACACTGAAAAGCTAACTACAGAAGAGAAAAATGCCTTAAACCAATGGATAAATAATGGAGGGGTACTGTTAATAGGCACAGGTCCAAGCTATAATAAGACATTAAAGGGCCTAGAAGATTTTAATTATATAAATGTAACTGGAACCTCAACAATTACTGAATTTAAGAACATGAAGGATTCTAGTGGAGATCCTTTTACTCCGAACTCTCCACTTCAAATAATAAATGCAACCTCAGATACAGGTAATGTTATCCTTGAGGAGGAAAAACGTCCCATTATATTTGCTAAGAGTAGTGGAAAAGGAAAGATTATAATATCTGTTTTTGACTTAGGGCTAAGTCCTTTTCTAGATTGGAGTGGAAAAGACAAGTTCATACAAAGTATATTAGCAGGAGATATTTCAGGAGTATATACAGGAAATAATATAAGAAGCCACAATTATCCTTATAAATTTCACTCTATAAACCAATATATTCCAACAGACAAAGCGCCTTCTGTAAAAGTAATCATTACTATACTTATGATATTTACTATAATAGCAGGACCAATTAATTATTTAGTTTTAAGAATATTAGATAAAAGAGAAATGGCGTGGATTACTATACCTGCCTTATCAATTATATTCTCCTTAGTAATGCTTATCTGGGGTTCTGGGACTAGCTTTAAGAATCCTCTAATGAATAATGTTTCTGTTATTAGCATAAACAATGAGTTAAATAGCTATGATATAAGCACTCATTCAGGAGTCATAAGCTTTAAAAATGGTGATGTAAATATTAGTTCAAGTGAAAACACAGCCATATTTCCAAATATCAGCTATGGTTACAATGATTATATGAATTTCAATAATGAAGATATTGTCTTAGAATATATTTTGCAAAAGAATAATACTATTTCCTTTAAAGATAGAGGGGTTTGGGATATACAGCAAATTACATTAAAAGAAACCAAGAAACTAGAGCAAAACATAATTCAAGACTTAAAGCTAAAGGAGGATATCATATCAGGGGAAATAAAAAATAACACAAATATGGATTTAGAAGATGCTTTCTTATTCTATAGCTATGGTTTTCATAAGCTTGGAGATATTAAAAGTGGAGAATCAAAATCTATAAGTTTTAGTTTTAATACTTTAAATTCTTCTAACAAATCCGGAGCCATGCAAAAAGATTTGTATCCTTTGTTAGATTCCATATATCCTTGGAATAGTAATCCAACAGTAGTAAATAATCAGAAAACCACACTTACAGAAGATATAAAAAGGAGGATACTGGAGGATTATTTGGTATATAATGATGATTTTATTAATAATGGATTATATTTAATAGCTTGGAATACAGACAATCTATCTAGTGATATAACTGTAAATGGAAAAGTAGTGGAGAGAATTGATAGAAATATTATTACTATGAAGATTGATTTGAAATATGAAAAAGGTGATTTAGTAGAAATACCATATGGTATCTTATCACCACTAGTATTAGAAATGACAGGTTTAGATTATCAGCCTTATGAAAGAAGCTTCTTTGGACAAGGTGATGTAGTGATGTCTGTAAAATCAGACGAAAAAATAGATTTTAAAGAGATAAATATTAATCTAACATATGCTAGACTATCCTCGGGAAATAAAGTTTGGTTATATAATTACGATAATAATCAATGGGATGAAGTAACAGGCTTCAACATAGTAATAGACCGTAACAACAAAGATAACTATTATGATGAGGTTCAGGGTGCTAAACTAAAGATTAGTTTAGATGGAAATGACCATATGTGGATGCCTAAATTTTCTGTAAAGGGGGTAGCTAAATAATGATCAGAATAGAGAATTTAACTAAACAATATGGAAAATTCACAGCAGTAGACAATCTTTCCCTTGAAATTAAAGAAGGTGAAATATTTGGATTTGTAGGACCTAATGGAGCAGGTAAAACTACAACACTTAAGATGATATCTACTCTGTTAAAACCTACTTCTGGCAATATCTTTATTGATGATTTAGATGTATCTAAGAACATTAAAGAAGCTAGAAACAGTATAGGCTATATGCCTGATTTCTTTGGAGTCTATGATAATCTAAAGGTAGATGAATATTTGGAGTTTTATGCTGATATAGCAGACTTAAATAAAATAGAGAGAAAAAAAATCCTAGGAGAGTTACTAGAACTAGTAGATTTATCTCATAAGGTAGATGCATATGTAGACTCATTATCTAGAGGTATGAAGCAAAGACTCTGTCTTGCAAGAAGCCTTATACACAATCCTAGATTTCTAATACTAGATGAGCCAGCATCAGGTATGGACCCTAGGGCTAGAGTTCAAATGAAGGATATACTGAGAGAGCTTAAGAGAATGGGTAAAACAATCTTAATAAGCTCCCATATTTTGCCAGAGTTGGCAGAGCTGTGTACTAGCATTGGTATAATCGAAAGAGGAAAAGTGGTTATAAGCGGTACTGTTGATGAAATAATGAAAAAAGTTAGCGGCACAAATGGGGTGCGTATAAAAGTATTAGGTAATGTTGAAAAGGCTATTAATCTTTTAATGGAAGATCCTTTAGTTTCAGATATTTACGATAATGATAACATTATCGAGTTTGGATTTAGCGGTAATGAAGAAGATATGTCTAGTATCATCAAGAAGTTTGTATTAGAGGAAATACCCTTAGCATCATTCAATCCACTTCAAAGCAACCTTGAAGAAATATTTATGCAGGTTACGAAAGGAGATGTGGAATAATGAATCCAGTTTTAAAGAAGGAATTAAAGACAAGAATGAGGACCTGGAGAACACCACTAATGATTTCTCTCTATGTACTTGTGCTATCACTACTTGTATTGCTTGTGTTTGTAGACGTGATTTTTTCATACAATAGCTCTAGAGGTATGAGATTAGATAATGTTAGAGATATGTTCTTTGTATTTACAATATTTCAGCTACTACTCCTTATATTTATAGTACCTGCAACTACGGCAGGAAGTATTTCTGGAGAAAGGGAGCGTAGTACTCTTGAGTTATTAATCTGTACTAAAATGTCAAGTTTTTCAATAATATTAGGTAAATTATTTTCTTCCCTTGCTGAAGTAATTGTGCTACTGGTTGCTTCTATACCTGTAATGAGCACATTCTTCATATTTGGAGGTGTTTCCCCAGGAAATATAATTCTTATATTTGGGTTTTATTTTGTAACAGCAATACTCTTTGGAAGTATAGGTATATTTATGTCCGCATTTTTTAAGAAGACTTCTTCTTCAACAGTAGCAAGCTATGTAGTGGCTTTATTTTTGCTAGGAGGAACTTTCTTTATAGTTTTACTGACTAGAGCATTGTTTTATTTACCACGAGGACTATCTATTACACAGACTTTTCCTATAATTTTATATGCCAATCCGCTTAGTGGTCTTGGTTCTATACTATTTAAGATGATGGGGGAAGATATATTAAGTGGGTTTATAGGAAGAGGCTCTAGCAATAGCCCTTTGTTGCCACTTTATATTAATCTAGGTTTTGATTTGGTTTTATCAGCTATACTATTGTATTTATCAGCATTAAAGATAAATCCTATGACAAAGCTTGGAGGAAAAATAAAAAGAAAGAGAACTACTAAAAAATCTAAATAAGGATTGATTACTATGCTTGATAAGAGGTTAATAGAGCTTTTAAGGCCTTTAAGGATTAGATTTTACTTTAGCAAACTAATAATATATTTACTATACTCACTGTTGGGATTTTCTACAGCCTTATTAATATTAATGATATTATCTAAAATAATTCCAGTTACATTTATATGGATAAAGATAATCATTGCTTTAGTTGTATCCTTATTCCTAGGGCTTATCTGGTCAATATATAAGTTTCCTTCTTACTATGATACTGCAAGGCTAGTAGATGAATTTGGATTGAAAGAGAGGATTATCACAGCATTAGAGCTTAGGGGCAATGATTCAAAGTTAGCAGAATTACAAAAAAAAGATGCTGTTGATAATCTAGCTAGTGAGGAAATAAAGAAAAAGATTCTTATTAAACCTTCAATGAAAATAGCCATATTGACAATGGTTTTGGTTTTTTCCTCAATTATTGTTGGATTTATAAATACCCCTTCCAATGAAAAGGCACTTATTAAAGAAAAAAACAAGCAGATTATAAAGAGCGAAATAGACAAGATTAAAAAGGTAGAAAAAGATCTGAAAGAGGAAAAGCATCTTACAGCAGAAGAGAAAAAACAGATAGAAAATGTACTAAAGGAATTAAAGAAGAAATTGGATAGCTCTGATAATATGAAAGATATTCAAAAGGAAGCATTAAAGGCAAAAAAAGAGCTTAAGGAAATAGAAGAAAAAATACGCCAAGAAAAATTAGAGGAAATAGCGAAAAAGCTTTCTAATAAGGAACTTACTAAGGAACTTGCAGAGAATTTAAAGAACAAAGATGCAGAGAAAATAGCAGATAGTATTAATAAAATGGCAGATCAGCTAAAAAACATGAATAAAGAAGAACTAGAAAATCTAGCAAAGGACATGGAAGATTTAGCTGAACAGCTAAAGAATAATCCTGAGCTTAGTGATGCATTTAATCAAATAGCAGAAGCTTTATCTCAAAATATAGAGGGCAATTTAGAGAATGCTAATCTAGCAAATAGCCTAAATAATTTGTCAGAGACTCTATCTAGACTAATGAGTGATTCTCGAGTTTCAGGAGCCATATCACAGCTAAATGAATCCCTAGACAAATTAAGTTCCACTGTTCAAAATTTCCAAGGAAATAATGGTTCAAATGGGCAGTCAAACTCTCCTGGCAATCAAGGTGCCAACCAGGGAAATGGCGGGCAAGGTCAAGGCAATGGTCAGGGTTCAGGAAATGGTCAAGGCTCTGGAAGTGGTCAGGGTCAAGGACAAGGGACAGGTGGAGGAGCAGGAGAAGGCTCATCACAAGGAAATGAAAATTCATCTGGTAGTAGCAGTTCAGGGCAAGGCGGTAAAAAAGAAGGCTCTGAAAAAGAAGTCAAAGAATATGAGAGCATATTCACTCCTAAAAACCTAGGAGGAGAAGGTGAACAAACCCAAGTTCATAGTAGTATAAACGATTCAGGAGATAAAGATGTCATCCAAGTAAAGAAATTTGGAGACATGAAAGGCCAGTCTATGCCTTATAATGAAGTATTAAACGCTTATAAGCAAAATGCATACAAAAGACTAGACAATGAAGAAATCCCTCCTAATATGAAGGAGATAATACGTAAATATTTCAGTGATTTAGAATAGAGGTGTAATATATGGAAATAACAGAAAAAGATTTATTAAGCTTTAGAGAACAAACAGATAAAATCAAAAACGAAATAGGAAAAGCCATAATAGGTCAAAAAGATATTATAGAACAAGTTTTAATTGCAATTCTATGCGAAGGAAATGTACTCCTAGAAGGAGTACCAGGACTAGGTAAAACTCAGCTAGTAAAAACCATAGGTAAAGTTTTAGACTTAGAATTTTCTAGAATTCAATTTACACCAGATTTGATGCCAGCAGATGTAGTAGGTACAAACATAATTACACAAGACGAAAAAGGTGCAAGCAAATTTATATTTCAAAAAGGACCTATTTTTAGTAATATAGTCCTTGCAGACGAAATAAATAGGGCAACACCAAAAACTCAAAGTGCCATGTTAGAGGCAATGCAGGAAAAGACAGTTACAGTAGGTAACACCACTTATACAATGAGCAAGCCTTTTTTCGTATTAGCTACACAAAATCCTATTGAAATGGAAGGAACATATCCATTACCAGAGGCACAAATGGATAGATTTATATTCAAGCTATATGTAGAATTTCCAAAACTAGAGGAGCTTAGCCAAATAGTAAGTATCACTACATCTGTAGGTGAAGGTGAGCTTAATAAAGTAAGTAGTGGCGAAGAACTAATAAAAATGACAAACATAGCCAAAGAAGTACCTATAGCTAAGCCAGTTATGGAATACGCCATGAAGCTGATACTTGCTACACATCCAGAGGATGTATCAAGCCCAGACATAACAAGGAAATATGTCAGATATGGATCAAGTCCAAGAGGAGCTCAGGCTATTATTAAAGCTGCAAGAGTAAAGGCTCTGATGGAAGGCAGATATAATGTATCCTTTGATGACATTAACTATGCTGCTTATCCAGTATTAAGACACAGAGTATTACTTAACTTTGAAGCAGTATCAGATAATATAAGTAGTGAAGATATTATAAAACAAATAATCGAAGGACTGAGAAAATAAAGGATTGATATTATGGAGCAAAAACTGATAGATAGCAACTTGTTGAAGAAGCTAGAATCTTTAAAATTAAATACTACGATTACACTAAACCAAGGTTATGGTGGAGGGAGAAAATCTAAAAGCAAAGGCTCATCAGTGGAGTTTTCTGATTTTAGAGAATATGTTTCAGGTGATGATTTTAGAAAAATCGACTGGAATGCATATGGCAGATTCAAAAAGCTTTTTATCAAGCTGTTTATGGAGGAAAGAGAGGCAAATATAAATATTTTCATAGATACATCTAAGTCTATGGACTTTGGAAATCCTAAAAAGGCTACATTGGCAAAGCAATTAGCCTTAGTTTTTGGGTACCTAAGCTTAGCAAATATGGACAGAGTTAATATCTATACTTATGGAAATAAAAAGCTAGAAGCCTTGGAGCAATTAAATGGAAAAAACAATATCCATAGACTAGCTTCTTACTTAGACAATATAGTCTTTGATAAATCAGAGGACTTTTTTCAATATATAAAAACAAGAACATATAAGAGAGGTATTTCAATAATAATATCGGATATATTTTCTGACAACTTTCAAGACGCAGTTAAATACCTTGCATTTATGAATCAGAGTATAGTAGTGCTGAACCTATTATCTATGGAAGAAATCAATCCTGTCTACTCAGGAGATATTAGACTAATAGATAGTGAAACAGAGGAAGGAAAGGATATATCTATGACCCAATCTGTTCTAAAATCATATAAGAAAACATTCAAGAATTTTATAAATAGAAATAAAGAAATATGCAGAAAGTTTAGCTGCCAATATACCCTTGTTTCCAACGAGCTTCCAATAGAATCTATAGTTTTTGATAACCTAACTAATGTAGGGATTTTGAGGTGATAAAATGAGCTTTTACTCTCCACTTTTCTTTTTATTTTTTATTGGACTTATTCCAATTATAATAATGTATTTACTGAAAAAACAACATACAGATATAATTATTTCTAGCAATTATCTATGGGAGAAGGCTCTAAAGGATGTGGAAGCCAATAGACCATGGCAGAGGTTAAGAAAAAACCTTCTGCTTATTTTACAGTTACTCATATTTTCTCTAATAGTATTATCATTGGCAAAGCCATATATTTTTTCATCAAACACAAGCAGTGGAAATACTATTATAGTTCTTGATACATCCATGAGTATGCAAGGAAGCTCAGGTGAAACCACTAGATTTGATATTGCAAAAAAAGAAATAGAAAAGATAGTAGATAATCTCAAGCCAGATACATCCATTACTATTATTGCTATGGATATGTCGCCAAATATACTAATAAATAATACGGACAACAAAGAACTTGCTAAAAGTCAACTAGCTTCTATTAAGCCAACTAACTCAAAAGACAATATACAGGAAACCCTATCATTGTTAAATGCAATGACAAAAGATATGGATAACTATTCAATTCTTTTTTACACAGATAAGTGGATTGAAACAGATATAGACAAACTAATTATAAACTATATTGATGGAGAGCATAGAAATGTAGCCATAGAGAACATTTCCCATTCATTAGATTCTAGTGGAATAACTGCTCTTACAACAGTTACTAATTATTCTAATGAGGATATGAGCTTTGATGTATCCTTATATGTGGATGATAGCTTATATGATGTAAAAGAAACTAGCCTTTTGCCTGGGGAAAGCTCAAGTATTTATTGGCAGAATATCAATCCAAGTGCAAGAATACTGAGAGCAGAAATAGATATAGAAGATAGTTTGATGGTTGACAATGTAAGGCACCATATCATAAATACAGACTCTGTAAAAAAGATTCTTTTGGCTACAAAGGGAAATGTATTCTTGGAGAAGGCAATTAGTCTAAATAACAATATTGAACTGTATAAGACAAATGAAATCAGTGAGAGTATCAGTGGTTATGAACTATATGTATTTGATGGAATAGTACCAGATAAACTTCCTAAGGATGGAAGTGTTATAATGATAGCTCAAACTAATAGTGAATTTTTTAAGGATGCAAGTGTAGATTCAGGAGAGATGAAGGCCTTAAATGATGAGCTTTTTAGATACGTAAGCCTAGACTTTTCAATAGGTAAAACAAAATTTATTGCGGATTCTGGATGGATAGAACCAGTGCTACTTATAAATGATAATCCTGTAATTGCAAAGGGCAAAAGAGATAATCAGAAGTTTATTCTAATAGGTTTTGACTTTCATGATAGTGATTTTCCTCTACAAGTAGATTTTCCTATTTTTATACAAAACATGCTTGAACATTCCTTAAATATGAGTAATCAGGAACAGATAGCTGTTTTATCAGGAGAAAGCCTAAACCTAGATACTTTACCTAATAGTAAGGAAATAAGCGTCATCAAACCAGATGGTCAAAAAGAAAAGCTTGGTCCACCATTTCCGCTAGCACCATTTACTGACACAAAAGAAATAGGAGTATATACAATTGAGCAAAAATTAGACAATAGCACAGTTAACAGCTATTTCGTGTCTAATGTGGATACACACAATGAATCAAAATATGAAGTAGTATCTAATGATCTACGAGAACAGATTATTGAAAGACAAAGCAAAGTAAAAGGCGAGAAAAACATAGGGAATATCTTGCTCTTAATAGCTATTTTACTATTTGCAGTTGAATGGGTGGTGTATAATCGTGGCAATTAATTTCAGCACTCCATTAGCTTTATTATTGCTACCACTAATGCTGGTTTTATTTTTCTATTTTAGAAATGCATTAAAATCAATGAATCGAGAAAGAGCTAGGACAATATTGATAGTGCGAAGCATTATAGCGATTTTGCTTATTTTAGCTTTAGCTGGTATGAATATTAGGACTTTTGTGGATACTACTGCCACTATATTTGCAGTAGACTTATCTGATAGCACTAGAAATTCACAAGGACATTTTAAAGAATTCATTGAAGAAGCCTTGAAGAATACAACAAAAAAAGACAAAGTAGGAATTATTACCTTTGGACAAAATGGGGAGGTAGAACTGCCTCTTAGAGATGATATTAAAACTATAGAGTTTCAGACTAGACCAGGAGCAGGGCTTTCTAATATAGAAAAGGGGCTAAAGATAGCCCAGACACTCTTACCATCAGATAGTATGAAGAGAATAGTCTTGCTTACTGATGGAGAGGAGAATATAGGAGACAGCTCAAAAGAAGCGTCTTTGATTAATCAGAAGGATATTGATTTAAAAATATATAGTATTGAGAAAAATGTAGGTGAAGATGTTCAGCTAAATGGAATAGATATCCCTAGCAGACTATATGAAAATCAAGAGTTTGACATAGTCATAGACATTTATAGTAATGTAAAGACTAAAGGAAAGCTTACACTTTATTCAGATGATGTATTATCAGGTGAAAAAGAAATAAACATTGAAAAAGGAAACAATAAGTTTGTATTTTCAGATGTAGCACAAGGCTCTGGATTCAAGACATATAAGGCTGTCATATCATCTAAAGATGATACTGTCATTCATAACAATGAGTACTCTACCTATACTGATATAAAGGGGATACCAAGAGTATTATTAATTGATGGAGAAAGTCAGCAAGGAAGAGAGCTTAACAAAATTCTTACTGCTTCAGGCATAGATGTAAGATATATAAAAGATAGAGAAGCCCCTAGAACCTTGTCTGAACTTGCTTCACATAGCTCTATAATCATGAGTGATGTGTCTCTTGAAAATGTAGAAATAGAATTTTTAAACTCACTAAAAAGCTATGTAAGAGATTTTGGTGGAGGGTTAGTAGTAGCAGGAGGAGAAAATAGCTTTGCTTTAGGAGGATACTACAAGACCCCCTTAGAAGAAATACTTCCTGTAGATATGGAAATGAAGGTAAAAGGGGAAGTACCTAGTTTGGGTCTTATGCTAGTAATAGATAAGTCTGGAAGTATGGATAGTGGACAATATGGCATAAACAAAATGGAAATAGCAAAGGAAGCAGCTATAAAGGCAGTAAATTCACTTAAACCAAAGGATAAGATTGGGGTTATTGCTTTTGATGGAGCTGTTCAATGGGTAGTTAAATTATCGCCAACTGATGACGAAGAAAAGATAAAATCAGCCATAGGAACTATTAGGGCAGGGGGAGGAACTAGTATACTTCCTGCACTAGATGAAGCATATAAGGCATTAAAGGATGCAGACACTAAACTAAAGCATATCATCCTACTTACTGATGGTCAGGCGGAGGCAACAGGATACGAAAGCGTCATGGAAGGTATTAAAGAAGCAGGAATTACAGTATCAACAGTTGCAGTTGGAGCAGATTCAGATACTAGTCTACTTGAGTGGATTGCTAACAGTGGTAAGGGTAGGTATTATTTTGCAGATGAGTTTTCATCAATACCTCAGATATTTACTAAAGAGACGTTCCTAGCTTCAAAGTCCTATATTAATAATGAAACATTTACTCCGACTATTACTTACTTACATGATATTATTAGTCCTTTTGCTGAAGGAATACCAAGTCTTGATGGATATATTGGAGCATCTAGCAAAGACAGAGCTACTACAATTCTTACCAGTGACAAAGGAGATCCTATACTTGTAGAATGGCAATATGGTCTAGGAAGAAGTGTGGCTTGGACTTCAGATTTAAATGGAGGTTGGAGCTCAAAGTATCTAAATACTGAGGTAGGAGTCGATTTTATAAAGAACATGATAGAATGGACTTTTCCTAGGGCATCTAGTAAGAACATTGCCTTTGAGTCTATTAACAATGGTGACGAAGAAGAGATTATAGTAACTAATATTGATGGCTTTGAAGAAGGATTATCGACAAAGGCAACAATAATAAAACCAAATCTAGAAAGCTATGATATAGAATTGTCTCCTTCTAGACCAGGAGAGTTTAGAGGAGTTTTTCCAGTGACTGACAAGGGAGTGTATATAGTTAAGATTAATCAATATAAGGATGGAGAAGTAGTCAATACATCTAATTATGCGGTTACCTCAAACTATTCAAAGGAGTATGACATAACTGCTACCAATAATAGGTTAGAGTTAGTAAAAAATAAATCAGCTGGTAAATTCATTACAAAACCAGATGAAGTATTTACAGATGATTTAAATCGAGTATTCGGTATTAGGGAGTTGTACCCTATACTTCTTTCAATAGCATTACTACTATTTATTTTTGATATTGCTATAAGAAGATTGAGTCTAGTAAGTTTTGCTTTTAGACATAAAAAGATTAGTGTCCTAGATACTACTAATAAAAAGCCTAGTGGCGATAAAGTTAATCAAATAAAAGAAAAGAATAGAGGCCAAATGAATAGGTCATCTACAGAATCCCACTTAGGTAATATTAATGAAGAAGTTAATGAAGAGAAGCAAAACCCTATTGCAGGCAAAGAAACAGGAGAAACTAAGGAAAAGCCAACTGATAATTCAACAAATCAAGGTCTTGATATGTCAAGATTACTTAAAGCTAAGGATAAGAAAAGGAGATAAAAATATGACAGGTAATTAATTCTTATGAAATTAATTACCTGTTTATTTTGACTTTAGTACTTCAAATCAGATAATTGCTATTAGAAAATTCGATTTAAGTTGAAGAAACAATAAAATAATGTAACAAATTATATGAATATTAATATTATGATAGCATAATGGATTTCATTAAAATAAATGGAGGGGCATTATGCTGTCAAATATTGAATTTATCAGACAATCTCTAGAAATACACCTTTTCTTTGCTAGAATTATGAAAGAACATTCATTTTTCCTACAAGTAGGCTTTACTCCAAGAGATGTGAGCTTTTCTCAACAGGCAGATTTATTTAGAGTAGAGTTTGACAGACTTTTAAAAGATGTCATTTTGCTTTCAAACGGAGTTGTTAGTCATAGTGTAATTGAATCAGGTCAGATAGTAACTTCATATACACTTAATGCTGAAATGGCATCATCATATCTAACTGGTGTACAGATACAAACGGGTCTCACTCAGGCTGAACTTGGATTAGTAGGCGGAGAAAATATTGTGTACAATCCAGTGCTAGAGCAAAGAGTATATATGGTTAACCAAAACGCTTTAGCTTTAACAGCAGGTTTAATAAACTTTAAAGATACTGTACTTAGAAATGTTTTGTCTTGTAATATGTTCACGGTCAATTATCCGCTTTTAATCGACCATATCATGAGAGAAGCAAAACTGTATTTTCGAATGATTGATAGACTTCAGAGAAGAGAGCAAATTAATATAGCACAAGAGATTTATGAGCAAGAGCTATTCTGGAATAAGATTATGGCTGAGCATTCAAAATTCATTAGAGGACTTCTTGATCCAACAGAAGAAGATTTATTTAATATGGCTAATAATTTTGGTAAGGAATTTGATAAGTTGACAGAAGATGTGAAGAAGACTATGGGTAAAACTTTACCAATTTCAAAAGTGACAGATGAAAGCCTTGAAGCTACAAAAAGGATTAGTGATTTTAATGCTCAAGGTACTCGCGGACTAATTGAATGTAAGATAAAGTCTATAATAATACCTTTGTTGGGCGATCATGTTCTTCGTGAATCTAACCATTTTATACATTTACTTAAAAAATTCCAGAAAGCAGTTTAACTAAACTTAAGTGGAAAGATTAGAATACATAAAAGGAACCAAGAATTAGATAAGTTAAGATCATTAAAAGACAAGAAAAAGAATAATAGATAAGTAAAGCCCCAGTTATCTCACAACTAATAGTTCATATGAGGTAACTGGGGCAAATTTTTTCTTGATATTTTAATTTAAATAAAATAAAATGTAAAATTATAAATATGGATAGTTTAATTATGCAAGTAAAAGATATTCAGTAGTAGAAGAGTATTTGAAATACTAGGCGAGAAGATAAATATTAAACACTGAAAGGTTGTGTTAATTGATGAAAAAAGCTGAATTAGTGTATACAATCTATAAAGAAAAGGATAGAATTCATAATCTCAAAGGATTATTAAAAGAACACCCGGAAATACAATTTGTTTCATTTATGGGTGTTGATCTTGGTGGAAATGCTACTGATGAAAAGATACCAATAAAATTATTTATTAATGACATAGATAATTTTCTTAATAGTGGAATACAAACTGATGGGTCTAGTGTTGCTTTAAACAAAATAGCAACTTTAAATAATGCAAGAGTAGACATAGTCCCCGATTTAGATGTTAATTGGTTTGTAGACTATAACTATGAGCACATTTATGAAGAAAGCAATTTACCAGTAGGAACTTTAAAAATACCTTCTTTTTTAATCCACAATGGAAAAAAGGTAGATTCAAGATCCATTTTGCACAAGGCTGTAGAGAATTTTAAAAAGAGCCTAATTGAAATATTTGAACAATATCCACATTTGATTAAAAATATAGGAATAGATAGTGTGGACTATATTGATGAAGTGATACTGACATCTGCAACAGAATTAGAAATGTGGGTGCAAACCCCTGAATTTAGACCTAATATTCAAAAGCTTACTACTTCTCAATCTTTGAAAGAGCAGTATTGGAAAAGGACTAGGGGAACTGTAAGAACTGCATTAGAGAAAAGTTTGATGGCTCTTGAGAAGTATGGTTTTGAGCCTGAAATGGGCCACAAAGAAGTTGGGGGAATATCAAGCAAAGTTGGAACTGATGGACACCTACATTATGTAATGGAACAGCTAGAAATAGACTGGAAGTATAGTACCGGAGTTCAAACTGCAGATAACGAAATATTTATTAGAGATTTAGTGGAAGAAATATTTACAGAGCATGGATTAAAAGTAAGCTTTGTAGCAAAACCAATTGAAGAAGTGGCAGGTAACGGAGAACATACTCATGTAGGTGTTTCAGTAAGACTTAAAGATGGTAGTATAAAAAATCTATTTACTCCTGTAGACAGAACTAAGGACTACCTAAGTGAAATAGGGTATGGTGCTTTAATGGGTATATTGAAGAACTATGAAGTTATAAATCCATTTATAACTTCGTCAACAGATGGATTTAATAGATTAAAACCAGGTTTTGAAGCTCCTGTATGTATAGTTAGTTCATTAGGTCGCAGTATTGATAAGCCTTCTAGAAATAGGACTGTTTTAGTTGGTGTAGTTGGTGATCAGCAAAATCCTTTAACTACAAGATTTGAAGTAAGGTCTCCGAATCCACTTTCTAATACTTATTTAGTTATATCTAGTATATATCAAGGGATGCTAGATGGAATAATAGCTGTAGCAGAAAGTGGGAAAAGCTCAAAGGAATTAGAATTTGAGATTTCGAAAGAACCTGAGGTCCAAGGCTTTTACTTAGAAAAGGGAAGAGCTTATAGAAGCGAAGAAGATGTATTTGAATATTATTCTGAAGAAGAGAGAAATAGAATATTTGGTAATCCTCCTAGAACTGTATGGGAGAATATTAAAAACTTAGATATATACAAGGATAAGAAACAAATTCTATTAAGAGGTGAAGTATTTTCAGATGAGATTATAGAATCTTATAAAGATAGTATTTTAAGAAGATGGTTAACTGAATTGACAGATAGGATTATTAGACATGATATTAAAATAATGAGAAACATAACCAAGATACATCAGGATGATACCGCTACAGATTTAGACAAAATTACATGGAAGGAGATAGAGGATATTAAAAATTCCTTATCTAAGAACACACTAGATAAAAAATGTTTATTTAGCAAATTACATGATGCAATAGAGCTTGAGGACTATGATAGTGTTTCTAAGCTTCAATTAGAAATTGAAAAAAACATGAATAAACTAAAAAAGATTTATAATAGATATAAGAAGAATCTGTTAGAGCTATAGTAAAGTGAAAATTTATTTACTACAAGAATATTCTTTGAGGTTATTAGATGTTGAAGACTTATACATTAGGACTTTAGTAGATTAGTATAAATTTCTTTTGGGTATATTAGGCATGTAAGGAAAATTGATAAATGTTAAAGGAGAGAGAATTATGCTAAACTTTAATTATTCTATACCTACTAAGATTTTCTTTGGAAAAGATCAAATCAAAGTACTAGGAAAAGAAATTAAAAAATATGGATCAAAGGTTTTACTTGCTTATGGTGGAGGAAGTATCAAGAAAATCGGTTTATATGGTGAGGTTATAAAAATACTAAATGAAGAAAACATTCCATTTTGGGAGTTAAGCGGGATAGAGCCAAACCCAAGGATAGAAAGTGTAAGAGAGGGCATTAGAATTTGCAGAGAAAATGATATCGACTTTATACTTCCAGTAGGTGGAGGAAGTACTATAGACTGTGCAAAGGTAATAGCTGCAGGATTTTTCTATGAAGGTGATCCATGGGACTTAGTTATTAGAAAAGCTAAAATTGAAAAAGTGCTTCCAATTGCTTCAGTACTTACACTAGCAGCCACAGGTTCAGAAATGGATGCAGGAGCAGTTATCACTAATCCTGAGACTAAGCAAAAGCTAGGTGTAGGTCATCCAGATATGGCGCCTAAGTTCTCCATATTAGATCCAACATATACCTTCTCAGTACCTGCAAGCCAGACAGCAGCAGGAACAGCAGACATAATGAGCCATATTCTTGAATCCTATTTTAGTAACAACAAGGATGCTTTTGTTCAAGATAAAATAGCAGAAGGCTTGCTTAAAACTTGTATTAAATATGGACCAATAGCCATAAAAGAACCTGATAATTACGAAGCTAGAGCAAATTTAATGTGGGCTTCAAGCCTTGCAATAAATGGACTTATACGATATGGAAAAGAAGCAATTTGGAGTGTCCACCCATTACAGCATGAATTGGGAGCTTATTATGATATAACACATGGAGTAGGCTTAGCAATATTGACACCCCATTGGATGAGACATGTTTTAAGTGATTCAACTGTAGAAAAGTTTGTCGAATATGGTAAAAATGTATGGGATATTAAGGATGACAAGTACGATTATGATATAGCCAATGAAGCTATAGATAAGACTCAGGAGTTCTTCAAATCCTTAGGAATACCGACAACCCTAAGAGAACTGGGGATAGGAGAAGAAAACCTTGAAAAAATGGCAAGAGCAGTGACAAATTATAATGGTGGTACAGTAGGCTCATATAAGCCTCTTAGCTATGAAGATGTATTAGAGATTTATAAAAAAGCACTGTAGAATAATAGGGGAGCATATTAACATATGTTCCTCCTATATTTTTTGAAGGGAAATAAACATGTATGTTGAATAATAAAAAATAGTATTGGACTTTTTTTATTTGAAGCTGTAAAAATTCTATTGAAAGGAGATTAAAAGCTTGAATAATAAGATAATACTGAGCAAAGAAATAAAAGAAAAGATGATCTTAGCAATCATGGATTACTTTGTAAAAGAAAGAGATGAAGAATTAGGATATTTAGCAGCTACACTAATATTAGATTTTATTACAGAAAAGTTGGGACCGGAGTATTACAATCAAGGTGTTTATGATTCATATAAAAGAATGAATCAAATGGTAGAGGATTTGCTAGAGATTCAGAAATATTAATGAGCAGATAGCTAGAATCTTTGATTTTATGTTAGTTACCTATACAACATCTGAAAACATGGGTCAGGTTTTTTTAATCTATAAAACCTGACCCGTGTTTTTCAATTAAATTAATATTTATTCTCATACCCCTGTTCTTTAATAGTAGGACTAACATTAGGAAAATATATTGTACTATATGTTTGAGCTATGCCTTGGGACCAATTTCTGTCGCTTTTATCATTAGTTCTTTTTCTCATATACTGAGACATTTCCTCATCATAGCTATCAATAATTTCCCTTAAATCACTATTATATTTTTCCTCATGATATACTGCTTCCTTTGGTAATCTTGGCTTTAGCTCTGATTTATCATTAGGATATCCTACACATAGCCCGCATATAGGATATACGTATTTTGGCAACTCAAGAAGCTCAATTATCTTCTTAGGGTTATTTCGGACTCCTCCAATTGGAACGATACCTAGGCCTAAGGATTCTGCTGCACCTATGGCATTTCCCATAGCTAGACCAACATCAACACAGCCAACCATGATAGATTCAAGATCCTCAGTAATTACTAGCTCAACCCCATTTTTCTCTGCTGCCAGTTTTGCTCTATAAAAATCTGAAGCAAATATTAGAATAACAGGAGCTTCATCAATCCACTTTTGCCCACCAGCAAACTCTGCAATTTTTGCTTTTCTTTCTTTATCTTTTACTGCAATTATACTTACCTGTTGTCCATTAATTGAAGAGGGAGCAGCTTGAGCAGCCCTAATAATTGCATCTAGCTCCTCATCTCTTATCATTTCTTCTTTATAGCTTCTTATTGATCTATGATCCATGAAAGTTCTAATTACTTCATTCATACTAGGTACCTCCTAAAATATTTTCTAAAGCTTTAATTAAAATCATAAAATATTATACCCATGTAACTATTCATTACTCACATAAGCAGGAATTTGCATGATAAATGTATAATAAATTATACATGAAATAGTTAACAGGCTTATGTAAGAAAATTTTCCCCTATGGGAAACTGGAAAGGAGAAATAGACATGGAATGGAAAATAAAAAAATATAATGAGTTAACCATTGAAGAATTGTACAGTATTTTAAAAGCAAGAATAGAAGTATTTGTAGTAGAGCAGAATTGCTTTTACCAAGACTGTGATGGAAAGGACAAAAAAGCATATCATTTATTCTTAGAGGATAATGGAGATGTTATTGCATATACAAGAATTTTAGAAAAAGGCATATCTTATGATGAAGTTTCTATTGGTAGATTTTTAGTTAAGGATAAGTATCGTCGTAAAGGCTTAGCAAAGGAAATGTTAAAAAGAGCAATTAACTTTATTGAAGAAACCTTAAATGAAAAATCCATTAGGCTTTCTGGACAAGTATATATAAAGGGTTTATATAAAAGTTTTGGATTTGAAGAGGTTTCAGATATATATCTAGAAGATAATATACCTCATGTTGAAATGCTATACAAATTAGATAAAAATAAGAAACAGTTACCTTGATTATAGGTAAAGGTAACTGTATCCTTAATTATACTTACCACCCTCTACATTCCCACTTATATTCCTGCCTTACTACAGATTCTACATAAGTACATCTAGTACATTTGTAGTCCACTATTACATGTCTTGCCATTTCATAATCATGACCATTTGCTTTGTGTTGACATTTTCTAATTCTATCTGTGTAAAACCATGTTTTACCTGGAGTTTCAGTTATTATTATCACACCTCCACATTCACATGCAGGAGCATTGATGCCAATGTCATTAGTGCGTGAACGCTCAAGATGCTTACTATAGGGAATACCACAGCTACATATCAAAACTCCATTCTCAACATAAGGCTCTTGTTTAGATACTTGCTCTGTAGTGGCAGAAGATTCTGTGTCTATAGATGTATGATTGGAGGGAACATATGTAGAAGTATCCATTCTTTGGTCTGCTGATGCAAAAGTACTTATATAGCTTATTAATGCAAACATAAGTATTAGTTTAGCTAATAGTCCCTTTTTCATAACAGACTGCACCTCCTTTCATATAGATTTATCAAAGCTTTTGACCATATATTAACAATTAAACATTAAATTGCAAAGCTTGTTACAAATTCGTAACAAATAGCTCTTTAAAAATTAAATGGAAGCTTGTAGTTTTTAATAGCTAAAAGCTTTTTTTAATTTTTTGTTAATTGTTTTAAAAATATGGACATAGAGGTATCAGATACATGTTTAGAAGACGATTTACCTAATGTTGAAATGCTATACAAATCAGCCGAATAAAAGGACAGGTACCTTGATATAGTTCAAGGTACCTATTCTCTTAATAATCCCATCCTCTACATTCCCATTTGGAATCTTGTGTTGTTATAGAATCTACATAAGCACATTGAATACATTCATACACTACTATTACATCCCTTACCATTTTATAATCATGACCATATTTTTTATGTTGACATTCTTTTGATTCATGTGTGTATTTCCATGGTCCTGGAATTCTTGATTCTCTTATATTACCTCCGCAGTCACATTTATAAGCATTGATGCCAATGTCGTCAGTGTGTGAACGCTCAAGATGCTTACTATAGGGAATACCACAGCTACACATCAAAACTCCATTCTCAACATAAGGCTCTTGTTTAGATACTTGCTCTGTAGTGGCAGAAGATTCTGTGTCTATAGATGTATGATTAGAGGGAACATATGTAGAGGTATCCATTCTTTGGTCTGCTGATGCAAAAGTACTTATATAGCTTATTAATACAAGCATAAGTATTAGTTTAGCTAATAGTCTTTTTTTCATAACAGATTACACCTCCTTATATTAGATTTACCACAATTTGTTGACTAAATATTAACATTAAACCATTAAACTGTAAATAATATTACAAAATATTAACAATTATTTTCTCTTAATACTTCTTTTGATAATGTATTACACCTCTGGTCTTTTTGGCTTAAATATCATTTAGATTTTTGCTAGAAAATTTTTCACTAAAACACAAAATTAATTTATATTAGGGCCAAATAAAAGGACAAGTACCTTGATTATGAGTCAAGGTACCTGTTTTTCCTTTAATTATACTTACCATCCTTTACATTCCCACTTGTATTCACTATATGAGTCATATTCTAAGTAACTACAATTATTACAGCTATACTTAGTTACTACCTTTCTTTCCATTTCATAATCATGTCCATAATGATGGTGGATACATTTTCTTTCCTCTTTCGTATAGAACCAATCAAACTTAGTTACAGTTGTAAGTATTTTACCACCACATCCACATATAGGAGTTAATAAATGAAATTCATCTTTGTTCTTGTTTTGATCAAGATGCTCAAAGTAAGGAATACCACAGCTACACATCAAAACTCCATCCTCAACATAAGGCTCTTGCTTATTTTCCTGTTCTGTAGTGACGGGAGATTCTGTGTCTATAGATGTATGATTAGAGGTAACATATGTAGAGGTATCCATTCTTTGGTCTGCTGATGCAAAAGTACTTATATAGCTTATTAATACAAGCATAAGTATTAGTTTAGCTAATAGTCTTTTTTTCATAACAGATTGCACCTCCTTTCATATAGATTTATCAAAGTCTTTGGCCATATATTAACAATTAAACATTAAATTGTAAAGCTTGTTACAAATTCGTAACAAATAGCTCTTTAAAAATTAAATGGAAGCTTGTAGTTTTTAATAGCTAAAAGCTTTTTTTAATTTTTTGTTAATTGTTTTAAAAATATGGACATAGAGGTATCAGATACATGTTTAGAAGACGATTTACCTCATGTTGAAATGCTATACAAATCAGCCGAATAAAAGGACAGGTACCTTGATATAGTTCAAGGTACCTATTCTCTTAATAACCCCATCCTTTACATTCCCACTTGTATTCATACGTTCCTATAGAATATACATAAGCACATTGAGTACATTTGTAGTCTACTCTTACATGTCTTGCCATTTCATAATCATGACCATATTTTTTATGTTGACATTCTTTTGATTCATCTGTGTAAAACCATGGTCCTGGAGTTCTTGATTCTCTTATATTACCTCCGCAGTCACATTTATAAGCATTGATGCCAATATCATTAGTGTGTGAACGCTCAAGATGCTTACTATAGGGAATACCACAGCTACACATCAAAACTCCATTCTCAACATAAGGCTCTTGTTTAGATACTTGCTCTGTAGTGGCAGAAGATTCTGTGTCTATAGATGTATGATTAGAGGTAACATATGTAGAGGTATCCATTCTTTGGTCTGCTGATGCAAAAGTACTTATATAGCTTATTAATACAAGCATAAGTATTAGTTTAGTTAATAGTCTTTTTTTCATAACAGATTACACCTCCTTATATTAGATTTACCACAATTTGTTGACTAAATATTAACATTAAACCATTAAACTGTAAATAATATTACAAAATATTAATAACTACACTTTGAATAATTAGATAAAAGAAAATCTGTAACTTTTAGTATCTGTAAACTTTTTTGCGAACTATTTTTTGCTATTGACAATACAGTATATAAACAATATACTGTATATATACTATATACACAGTTAGGGTGATGAAATGTTTGTAACCTTATCCAATACAAATCCTGATCCTTTATATAAGCAGGTTAAAGATCAGATAGTACAAGCAATAGTTACTGGAGAATTAAAAGAAGATGAGCTTTTACCATCTATAAGAACTATGGCAAATGAGCTAAAAATTAGCGTAATTACAGTTAAAAGGGCTTATGCAGACTTAGAAAGCGAAGGATACATAGTGACACGACCTGGATTAGGTTCCTTTGTAACTTCAATAAACAAGGATAATCTAAGGGATGAAAAGCTAAAGGAGATAAGAGAAAGGCTTAAAGAGATAGCAGATGAAGCTAGGAGATATTATATAGAAATTGACGACGTTATTAAAATGTTAAAAGAGATAAAGGAGGAATTTTAATGAGGAATATTTTAGAGATATCAAACTTAAGAAAAGAATACAAGGAGTTTACACTGAAGGATATTTCTTTGACTCTACCAAGAGGATATATAATGGGGTTGATTGGACCCAATGGCGCAGGTAAATCTACTACAATAAAAGCAATAATGAACTTAATAAACTGTGATAGTGGTAAGATAAAATTATTTGGTCTAGACTATGAAAACTCTGAAGAGGAAATAAAAAATAAGATAGGATATGTAGGAGAGGAACAGTATTTCTATGAAGACATGAGTGTGAAATGGATGGAGCAGTTCATCTCTCAGCACTATAGACAATGGAATAAGGATGAATTCTATGCCCTTTTAGAAAGATTCAATGTAAGTCCTACAAAAAAAGTTCAGGAGCTTTCTAAGGGAATGAGGGTAAAGCTTTCCTTAGCCTTAGCTTTAGCTCACAATCCAGAACTAATAATACTTGACGAGCCTACATCGGGTCTTGACCCAGTTATAAGAAGTGAAATACTCAAAATACTTCTAGAAATAATACAAGATGAAAACAAGTCAGTTCTATTCTCTACTCATATTACTGAGGATATTGAAAAAATAGCTGACTATGTAACATATCTAATTGATGGAAGGATTGTACTGTCAGCTCCAAAGGACGAACTACTAGAGAAATGGAAAACTATACACATAAAAAATGGATATGAAATAAGAGAAATAAACAGCAAGCTTATAGGGATTGAGCAAAACTACTTTGGAATAACTGGATTAACTGATAGATACGAAGAGCTAAAAAATACAATAAAACCATATATTGAAAAAGATGTTATAAGAGTTGAGAACACCAGCATAGATCAAATATTAATATCATTAGTAAAGGAGAGAGGCTTATGCTAAATATAATATACAAAGACCTTTATCAAGCTAGGAAGACCATACTTCTATATTCTTTAATCGGATTGTTTTTTGTTTTTTCAACTATTCAAGCTGATACAAGTATATTTATGTCAGCAGGATTTATTTTTCTAATGGTTTATGGAGTAGTAGCAAGAAATGAATACGTTGAAGATAAGAATAGGGGATATTCATTACTTAGAACTCTTCCATTGAAGCCTTATAAGATTGTAATGAGTAAGTATATGACTGCTTTAATTTTAGCAGCAGTCAGTGTATTGTATTATTACTTGATGTCAGTTATTTTCAACAATAAGACCTTAATGAATAGTTATTTGATTACAATACCATTAATCGGTGCAGGCCTTGCCCTCATATTTACAGGTGTATTATATATATTTATCTATAAATACGGAGCTGCTAGGGCTATAAATCTATCTCGAATATTCTTCCTTGGATTTTTCTTTATACCAGTTATTTTTTCTTCATTATTAAAAAGCGTTCCAACGCCAAGCTTCATCGAATCAGGAGAGCTAGAGATAATTTTGGAAAGCGTTGCAACTGACTTTACAATATGGAGTCTACTATTCTTGGGAGTATCACTAGTTATATACTTTTTAACAATGCTAGTAAGTATCAGTCAATTTAAGAAGAATAAGATTATGTAATTTATAGTACAGTACCAAATATCTGCTTTCTAATTTTGCTGATATATACTATATAGTTCCACCAGCAAAAAATATTAGAACTGCTGCACAGTTAAAATTAAAAGAGATTCTTCACTTATGTAAATATGTCATTCTGAGGACGTAAGTGCGAAGAATCTCTTTTTAATTGTGACTCAAATTCAACATATGCAGTAGCACATTTGAAAGAGTAGCTTATACTCTTCTTAGTTTAGAGCAAAACCTTGAAAATGTTTTGCATTATTGCTTTGCTATTTCACCAATTAAATCATATTCTACTGCTTCTAAAATTTTACATTTAACGAATTTATTTAATAGGTTTTCCTTACCATTATTCTTAACAAAAACTACTCCATCCATATCTGGAACATCCATATAAGTCCTACCTATATAGTATTGATTATCTGGAGTTGTTGATTCTATTAATACCTTATAAACGTTTCCGATTTTTTTACTTAGGCTGTCTTTTGAGATTTGTTCTTGAAGCTTCATTATTTTATCAAATCTATCTTCTTTAATAGCCTCTTCAATTTGCTCTTTTAGTCTTGCTGCTGGAGTATTGTCTTCCATTGAATAAGTAAATACTCCCAGCTTATCAAATCTTGTTTCTTTAACGAAATCATATAATTCATTAAAATCCTCTTCTGTTTCACCAGGGAAGCCTACTATTAATGTAGTTCTTAGAATCACATCTGGTATTTCCTTTCTAATTTTTTCTATTAGCTTTCTAATGCTTGCCCCATCACTTTTCCTGTTCATTCTTTTTAATACTGAATCAGATATGTGTTGTATTGGTATATCAAAATAGTTACATATTTTATGATTATTCTTTACAACAGCGATTAATTCATCGCTTATGCTTTCTGGATAAGCATATAGAAATCTAATCCACTGAAATCCTTCTATTTTACAAAGCTCTTCTAAAAGCTCTGCAAGCTTTGATTCTCCATATAAATCGATTCCGTATTTTGTAGTATCCTGAGCTATAACTATAAGCTCTTTTATTCCTTGCTTTGCAAGATTCTTAGCTTCTCCTAAAACATCTTCCATAGTTCTAGAAATATATGGACCTTGTATATAGGGTATAGCACAATAGGTACAATTGTTGTTACAGCCTTCTGCAATTTTAAGGTAAGCCATATTTTCACCAGTAGTTAGTACCCTGTTATTAAAGTCTAATTTAGCTTCTTTTCCCTCTTCTAGACCCAATAACTTCTCAATTTCCTTCCATATGTGTTCATAATCGCTTATACTTAAAAATAAATCCACCTCAGGAATTTCTTTCACTAATTCTTCCTTATACCTTTGAACAAGGCAGCCTGTCACGATTAAATACTTACATCTATTTTTCTTAAGCTCTGCCATTTCAAATATGGTGTTTATAGCTTCTTGTTTTGCAGATTCTATAAAACCACAAGTATTTATAACTATTATATCTGCCTGTTTTTCGTCATTTACTATATTGAAATTATGTTTATTGAATAATCCGATTATTCCTTCTGTCACTACTAAGTTTTTACTACAGCCTAATGAAACAAAACCTACATCCATCTCTTTATCCCTTTCTAATCTGATATATTATATTCAAAACTTAAATTTCAACTTTTATATTTTATCATAATAAAAAGTAAAATACTACATAAATATGACCTATTGGTTACCCTCCTTTGATAGTTACTTGTAAATAAGATGACAATTTTCTAACAAAAAAGAGGAAATTTAGGGTTTCCATAGAAAGGATTATAGAGAATGGTTATATATGGTTATTACAGCTGAAGTTTTTGATAAGAACAAAAGAGTATTGGAGTCAGTCAATACTAAAATAAAAATAAACCTACTTTAAAAAAGCATATTATGCTGAGGAGTTTTTATAGAGCTACAAAAGATACTCTAATAAAAAACTTTAAGATATGGGTAGTTTTTGCTTTTATCTATGGCAGGAGTGAAAAGAGAAGAACAAGGAAATATTAGAGCTAAAAGTAGTAAAACTGTTCACGAAAAGCTAAAAAAAGCCTAACCAATAATAAAAGGAGGGTAAGTATAATGGGAACGAAATCAAAGAAAGCCAGTATTATAGTTATTGTGCTGCTGGTTATGTTTGTGGCAATACCAGCATTAGCCTTTACTATAGTAGATTATAACTCGATTGAGTTCTTATCAGGTCAAGAATATATCGTCACTGTAAATGGAAATCAAGTAGAGTTCAATGAACATATAGGCAAACCTGTATTGTTGAAGACAGGAAGAATATTTGTCCCCGTTAGAGTTATTTCCGAAAATATGAGCTATAATGTAGATTGGTCTAGAGATACTTGGGGTGAAGGTATAAGAAAAGTATGGGTTAAAGACAATGAAAAAGAAGTTGAGCTTACTATAGGCTCTGATAAAGCTATAATAGATGGACAGGAAAGATATCTAGACTATGATGCTGATGGGAAGCCTGTAACTGGAGCAAGAGTTTTTGTACATAAAGATAGAATATATGTACCACTTAGATTCATAGCAGAAGTTTTTGAAGCTAAGTTGGAGTATGAAAAATGTGATGATGTGCATTATATAAGTATAAATACTGAGGAAAGCACAGGGGAGAAGGAAGTAAATAAAGCTATTGAGTCTCTTTTAAAGATGGGGCAGGCTAAAAAAGTTCCTGTTCTGCTTTATCATCATATACTTACAGAAGAAGAGATAAAAAACTATGACTGGGAAAATAATTCAAGTGTAATCTCTTTAGAGAATTTTAGGGAGCAGATGGATTATCTTAATGATAATGGATACTATACAGCTATACTTGATGAATTATATGGTTTTTTAAATGGTACTAAGGAACTACCTAAAAGAACAGTAGTCATAACTTTTGATGATGGTTATCTTAGCAATCATATATATGCATACCCTATAATGAAAGAATATGGGCTTAAGGGAACTATATTTATGATAGGAGAAGCATCTATTAATCCTCAAATTCCTTTTAACCCCAAATATCTTCAGTTCATATCAAATAGTGAAATTAAAAATTATGAGGATGTATTTAAATATGGATGCCATACTTACAGCCTTCATAAGGCAAATGAAAATGGTAGGCCATTGTTGATGTCTGCTGAAAAAGATGAGATATTGAGTGATCTAAAAAAGAATAAGGAACTTTGGGAGACAAGCTATATAGCGTATCCACATGGGAAATATAATAAAGATATCATAGCATGTATAAAAGAGCTAGGTTATACAATGGCCTTTACAATAAAACCTGGGTATATTAGTAAGGATTCTGACCGGCTACAACTGCCACGTTTCATTGTATATCCTAGTACTGACTTAAATGAGTTTGCAAAAATTGTAAAAGGTGACTTTTAAGGACATCAGATTACTTAAAAACTAGTATTTTTTCCTAAATTTTAAACCTTTATGATACTCTAATCCAATATTCTATTAGTTTACATAAAAACTTAGAGTTTCCACTTAGAAAATGTGTTAGGACAGATTATTGGCCTATATTCAAGAATCTGTCCTAACACATTTTCTAACAGTATGCTAATGATAATTATATAAGAATGTGGTTAAGTATTTTACTGCAATAGACTTTCTATAGCCTTTGCAACTCCATCACAGTCACTAGTATCAGTGACGAAATCAGCTATTTTTTTAACCTCTTTCAGCAGCTGTTTTTATGGCTACTTTATTTCTTTCAGATATTTCATGCTGACTATTAAGTAATGTCCCATCCATATCAATGGCAATGAGCTTGTATTTCATAAGCACACCTTCCCAACGCTAATAATTAGCCATGTAAAATAACTAGAATTCTATTACTTATTATAACACATGAAGTAAATAATAAAATATGAATTAACTGATATCAATTGTACGAAAGTACTGTGCATCTAACATCTTATAATACAAACTATGGCTTGGATTATAGTTAGTATCATAATCAAATTTATATTATTAATTATTGGCAAATTTAATTAAAATGTGATATTAATATACTTAGTCAGTTTGACAGGATGGGTTGAGAAGAGGATGAAGATGATGGATAGATATAAAAAACTTGCTTCAAATACATTTATTTTTGCAATAGGTACCTTTAGTTCTAAACTACTTGTTTTCTTAATGCTACCACTTTACACAAGAGTATTATCAAGCTCAGAATATGGGAAATTAGACTTAATAGTACAAACTTGTAATATACTAATTCCTATTGTATCGGCAGGTATTTTGAATGCAGTAATCAGGTTTGGTCTTGATAATTCTACTAACAAAAAAAGTGTTTTTTCTATAGGATTAATGATAAACCTTTTAGGAGTTATAGGGCTAATTGTCTTTATGCCTCTATTAAAAAGAATTGATTTTATATCAGAATATATTATGTATGTTTATCTTTTCATATTAATGTCAAGCCTACATTCATTGTGTTCAAATTTTACACGGTCTCAGGAATATATTAGGCTCTATGCACTTGATGGTGTGCTTAGAACTGCATTAACTATTGCTTTAAACATTATTTTTTTAGTAGTATTTAAGTATGGAATTGCTGGATACTTGTTAGCGACTATTATATCAGATTTAATATCAGCAATTATGTTGTTTACTGTGGCAAAGCTTTATAATTATGTTAGCTTAAATTACATTGATAAAACCACCTTTAAAAATATGCTTAAATATTCTATACCCCTTATTCCAACAACCATATCTATATGGATTATCAGCATGTCCGATAGATATATTCTTTCATATATATTAGGAAGTGGAGCAAATGGTTTATATGCAATTGCATATAAGGTGCCTACTATTATAACAATAGTTGCGGGAATTTTTATGGATGCATGGCAAATATCAGCCATAGACGAGTATCAAAAAGGTGATAAAGGCTGGTTCTTTTCTAGGGTATTAAATGTCTATAGCTCCCTTCTATTTTGTGGGGCATCTGTAATTGTGGCTTTTACTAAGTTGATTACTAGATTACTTGCTTCACCAGAATTTTATATAACATGGAGCTATATACCTGTTTTAGTGATGGCAACCCTATTTGCATCCCTAGCTACGTTTTTGGCAAGTATATATATGATGCATAAAAAAAGTGAATATGTTTTTACTACTACTACTATAAGTGCAATTATAAATATAATACTCAATTTACATTTAATACCCAAATATGGAATTCAGGGGGCAACTATAGCAACACTAATAAGCTATATATGTATGTTCATGATAAGAGCAATCAATACTAGGAAATTCATGACCGTATCTTGGAATATACCTAAAATTATCTTAAATATATTTATAATTATGATACAAACCATAATTATACTATTAGAGATAGATAACTGGTTTGTATATGAGATAATATTAGTATCTGTTATAGCTTTGATAAATGCAAAGGATTTATTAATGGGAGCTAGAAGAATCATAAAATAGAGTATTGTTTGACAAGGGAACAAATAATGCTTGTTAACGTCTAAGAATATATAAATTCAAAAATGCATTAAGGATGTGATTTTGTGAAAAAACATAAAACAAGAAATACAATTATTATAGGTCTTATATGTGCAGCAGTGATAATTCCAACAGCTATAAAACTCATAAGTCAACAACCTATATCAGAAAATGGAACAATTGAGAATGAGTTAGATAATAAAAATCCAATTTCTAGTGATGATGTAAAAGGTGACCAAGATACAGAAAAAGAAAATAATCAAGATGAAATCATAGACTATGGAGATGACACATATGAACTAACAGAGGAAGGTATTATTAAACCTGAAGTTGCAGAAAAATTGATTAAAGAAACATCAGAAAGGCTAATTAATGCAATAAAAGATAAAGATGTAGAAACTATATCAGACCTTATTCATCCAGTTAAGGGTGTTAGATTTACTCCTTATACCTGTGTTTCATTGGAGAATGACGTAGTATACAATAAGGACGAGATAAAGAATTTCTTTGAGGATAAAGAAGTTTATGTGTGGGGACATTATGATGGCACAGGAGATGAAATTAAGCTAACACCAAGTGAGTACTATGATAAGTTCATATACTCAGAAGACTTTGTAAATGCCGAAAAGGTTGGATATAATGAAGTACTGAGCAGTGGAAATATGCTAGAGAATCAATTTGAAGTATATGATAATCCTATTATCGTAGAATACTATTTTTCAGGTTTTAATCCAGAGTATGGAGGCATAGATTGGAGAAGTCTTCGCTTAGTATTCGAGCAATATGAAGGTAGCTGGAAGTTAGTGGGTGTTATAAATAATCAGTGGACAATATAATATAACAGTTACTATATTCTATTTTTAGACGTTAAATAAAAAATGGTTTGGAAAGGAATTTGTTGTTATAACAGGATTTTGCTTTTACTTTATACTAAGGATTGGAGGAAAATACTGATGAAAAATTCACTATTAATTAAAAATATCAGTTATTTAGTGACATGTGATGAGCAAGACAGAGTATTTGAAAATGTTAATCTATATATTGAAGATGGAGCCATTAAGTATATAGGAAATGATGCATATAATGCAGATGAAGTAATAGATGGCAAGGATATGATAGTGTATCCGGGACTTATAAATACTCACCATCATTTATACCAAACTTTTACTAGAAATCTTCCACAGGTTCAAAATATGGAGCTATTCGATTGGCTAACGACTCTTTATGAAATATGGAAAGGGTTGAATTCTGATATTATTAGATATAGTACCTACGTAGGGGTTGGAGAGCTAATGAAAAATGGGTGTACAACATGCTTTGACCATCACTATGTATTCCCTCAGGAGGAAAGTGATGAGTTTATAGACATACAATTTCGTACAGCAGAAGAGCTAGGAGTGAGGTTTCATGCATCAAGAGGTAGCATGTCTTTAAGTAAGAAGGATGGAGGACTACCACCTGATTCTGTAGTGCAGACCATAGATAAAATACTATACGATTCAGAAAGACTCATTAAAACCTACCATGATGGTAGCCAGTTTTCTACTAGACAGGTAGTATTAGCACCTTGCTCACCTTTTAGTGTAACAGGAGAACTAATGAAGGAGTCTGCAATACTAGCTAGAAAATATGGAGTAAGACTACACACCCATCTTGCAGAAACTATTGATGAGGAGAAATTTACTACCGAAAAATTTGGAATGAGACCACTAGAATACATGGAGAGCCTAGGCTGGGTTGGAGAAGATGTCTGGTATGCCCATGGTATTCATTTTAATGATGAAGAGCTAAAGGTTCTAGCAAAAACTAAAACAGGAGTCGCTCATTGCCCTGTTTCAAATATGAAGCTGTCATCTGGAGTTGCGAGAATACCTGAAATGCTAGAGATGGATATTCCAGTAGGTCTAGCAGTAGATGGGAGTGCAAGCAATGACGGTTCTAATCTGCTAGAAGAAATGAGAATAGGATACCTACTCCACAGGCTTCATTCTAGTAGAAAAGCACCTACTGGATATGATATGCTGAAGCTAGCTACTAAGGGTGGAGCTAAACTCTTAGGTAGAAATGATATCGGTGAATTATCTATAGGAAAAGCTGGAGATCTATTCATGATAAATAAGAATAGAATTGAGTTTGTAGGAACTCAATACGATCCTAAGTCTTTATTAGGAACGGTTGGTTTTAAAGGAAAAGTAGATTATACAATAGTTGGTGGTAAAATAGTAGTTAAGGACGGAAAGCTTATAAATGTTGATGAAGAAAAAGTAATATACGAAGGCAATAAATTGGTAGAGAAACTTATATCTAACAACTAAATGCATATAGTTACTATAGGTTTTGTGATTTTTTAAGAGTAATCATGGAGATAGGAACCTTGGTTTAAATCAAGGAACCTGTCCCCATGATTATTTAATTTTAGAGATTTATTAAAAAAATATAAAGGAATTTTTATATCTAGTATCGAATATATGTTCTATTAAGCGGAGGTGTAGCAAATGGAAATAAGATGTATTCATACAGGCGATATTCATCTTGGAATGGAATTTAAAAGCGCAAGCTTTGATAATAAACAAGCTAATACAAGAAGATTGGAGCTTTGGGAAACTTTTAATAGGATAATAGATAGATGTAAACAGATAAAAGCACATATTTTACTTATAGCTGGAGACTTATTTGAGGATGAATATTGCTCAGTTGCTGATGTTAAGAGAATAGACTCTAAATTTAGAGAAATAAGTAGTACAAAGGTAGTTATATCTGCAGGAAATCATGATACTCTTGGGAGGAGATCTTTATATAGATTGATTAACTGGGGAGACAATGTTCACATCTTCGAACCAAATAGGATTACTAAACTTGAATTTAATGATTTAAATGCAACAATATGGGGACTTAGCTGGGATAAGAAGTTAGAAAGAGCAAATCTAGTAGATAATATAAAAGCAGAAGATACTAATAAAATTAATATATTACTTGTACATGGAGATGTATTTAACAAGGAGTCAGAGTACCTTCCCATAAATAGAAGCGCCTTATTAAACAGTGGCTTTGATTATGTAGCACTTGGTCATATCCACAAACCACAGTTTATTAGTAGCAGTATTTGTTATTGTGGAAGCCCTGAACCCCTTGATTTTGGAGAAACAGGCAGCCACGGTATTATGGAAGGTACTATTTCAAAAGGTAAAACTAAAATGGCTTTTGTACCTTTTGCTAAAAGAGAATTCATTATTAAAGAAATTTCTATAAATGAGAATATGACCTATAATGAAATAGTAGACAAGATAAAATCTATTGATGATAAGGAGGACATAGCTCTAAACCTTTATAGAGCTATTGTAACAGGTACAAGGGATAATCAAATAAGTTTAAATATTAAGGATATAAAAGAATACTTATTGAGGGAATTTTATTATATAGATATAATTGATAATACTGTTCCTGATTATGACTTAAAGAAACTCTATAAAGAAAACCCAAATAATATAATAGGTTTTTTCATAAAAGAAATGGAAAGACAAGGGTTAGACAATGAAATAGTTAAGAATGCACTATACTATGGACTAGAAGTACTACTAAGCGAGAAGGTGAAAAAATGACTATAAAAGAGCTTTTGCTTACTTCCTTTGGGAAGTTTAAAGGAAAATCTATTACCCTTGAAAATGGATTTAATATTGTATATGGAGAAAATGAAGCTGGTAAAACCACAGTGCATAAATTCATAGAGGGAATGCTTTTTGGTTTTTTTAAGCCATATATAAAGAGAAAAATATATACTGATGACTATGATAGATATCTACCCTGGGATTTTACGGACTATAGTGGAGTCCTTAAATATGAAGTAGGAGACAACATATACAGAATAGAAAGAAATTTTTTAAAGGGAAATGATGAAGTTAAGATAATAGACGATAAAACAGGTGAAGATATTAGCCATCTTTTTGAGTATGATAATGTAACTAGGCTTCATCAGCCTATGTCAATTCATATGGGCTTAAATAGTACAGTATACAACAATACCATATCCATTGGTCAGTTAAAGAGTAAGTCTGATGACACATTAGCAAAGGAAGTCAAGGATAGCCTAATCAATTTAGGAGGAAGTCTTGACGAGGATATTTCTATAAAAAAAGTATTAGAGAAGCTTAATGAGAAGATTAATGATATAGGTACTGAAAAAAGGATTAAGACATCTCCTTATGGTAAAGTTGTTGAAGAAATAGAACAATTGAACAATGAAAGGCAAAGAGCTTATGATATCTCAATAGAAGTAAAGGAGTATCAGGAAAAGGCTAATCTTTTATCAGATGAAATAAGAGCATTAAATGAAAAAAAGACAGAGATAGAAGGAAAGATTAATCTAATTGAAGTTTTCCAAGCCAGAGAAAAATACTTAGAATGTCTAAAGCTTTCAGAAGAGATTAACATTCTAAAAAAACAAATAGAGGAGTTAGAGGAATTTGCTAATTTAAATGATGAGGACTATACCGAGGCTGTTAAATTCCAGCAAGAGATTAAATCATTAAATGATAACAAGGAAGAGTTAAAGGAGAAGCAAGATAAAGTCCTAAATAGGCAAAAAAAGATAAGAACAATAATAGAGCAATTGATTTTTTTTGAAGGAATTGAAGAGGAAGAAATCGAACAATTAATAGCATATTATAACATTATGGAGCAAAAGAAGCAGGATTTAGAGATTACATATGATAGAATAGCCAGTAAGTCCACTGGTGAAATTGATTTTAACTTAAATGATATAAATGAAAAGCTATATAATTATGAAGAGTTAGAAGAAAAGAAAAATAGCCTGTCGTATAATAATGAGTACAATAATATAATGTTTCTAAAAACTAGACTGGATGAAAAATCAAAAAGTCTTAATAGATTAAATCTTTTAAAAATCTTTTCAGCCTTTGGAGCTTTAACAAGTATAATTCTTGGAATCATGTTGTTTAGAGCTATGTATTTTGTAGCTGCAATTCCATTAGCCTTATTAATATATGCCTTTTATTCTTCAAAGGAGCTAAATAACTATATTAATACTTTAAATAATCAGATAGTAGATATTGAAAAAAAGGAAGTACAAAGAGAGAGCAAAATTGAAGAACTAGATAAGGAAATGCAGGATATACTTGATTCATGTGGCTGTAAATCAAAGGCTGAGATAAGAAAGTTAGTAAATGACTTAGGCCAGAGAAATTTTGCAGCAAATGAAGTATTGGAACTTAAGAATAAGAAAAATAGTCTAATAGAAGAAATACAAAAGTTGGAAGACAATATTAAAAAATATCTGAATTTAATAAAAGAGGACTTAGTTTCTTTAGACAATATAAGAAAGTTAAAACACGAATATTCTAAGTTTTTAGAGCACAAGAGACTAGAAGAAAGTACTCAAAATGAGATCGATGACTTGATAAATGAAATAAAAGATATTGAGCTTAAGCAAAAAAACATAGGAAATAGCCTGTTGATGTTGTATAAGAAGAATAATGTAAGCAATATGGATACATTTAAAGAAGGATTAGAAAAAAAGAGAAACTATGAAAAATCTATTCAGCTACTAGAAAGTCAGAAGAGCTTGCTTAGTAACATTCTTGGGGATAAAAACATAGAGTTTTTAAAGAAAAGGTCTGATGATTTTACTGAAACAATAGGACTAGATATAAGAGGGCTTGATAAAGATGACTTATTAGCTAATCTAAAGGACATAAATGATACAATACTAGAAACTAAGAACGAACTTACAAGATTTGAAGAAAAAATCAGAATTCTAAGCTCAACAACTGCTGAACTTGTGCAAATAGAAGAAGAAATAATTAGAAAGAATAGGATTAAGGGGGAATATGAGAAAAACTTATCTTCCCTAGAACTAGCTAGAGATACTATTGATAAAATATCTAGAAATATTCAAAGAGATTTTGCTCCAAGACTAAGTAGTGGAGTAGGAGAAATCATTGAAAAAGTTACAAAAGGAAAGTATACTGATATTAAAATAACTGAGAACCTAGATATAAAAGTTGTAGACCCTATAAGCAATAAAATAGTTGATGTAGACAAACTAAGTGGAGGTACCATAGATCAGCTATACTTTGCACTGAGATTTGGGATTATTGATATTATAAAAGAAGATAATAATCTACCGCTAATCCTAGACGATTGTTTTGTGCAGTATGATATGGATAGAATAGAAAATATACTAGAATTTTTATCTATTGAAAGCCTAAAAAGACAGATAATATTATTTACATGTCATAATAGAGAAAAAGAGATACTTAATAATATGGGTTTTAAATATAATCTAGTTAATCTATAGAATTAGTTGATGTGCTACATTAGCTATAATAAATCTGTAAAACTAGAGCTTTAAAGGTTAATGTTTAACGTTAACCTTAATCTTAATCTTAATCTTAACCTTAACTTAGGCATTGGGGGTGAAATTATGGCTGTGTACGGCATAGCTGATCTTCATTTAGATTCAACAGGAGATAAACCAATGGATATTTTTGGTAACAACTGGGTATCGCATCAAGATAAAATATTTAACAATTGGAGGAATATTGTATCGGAGGATGACATAGTCCTAATTGCTGGGGATATCTCATGGGCACTAAGACTTTCAGAAGCATATGCAGATTTAATGAAAATAGAAAAACTCCCAGGTAATAAGGTTATAACTAGAGGAAACCACGATTATTGGTGGTCTACAAAATCTAAGCTAGAAGGACTTGGGTTTAAGACTATACATTTTTTACACAATGATAGCTTTTTATATAATTCTATTGTTATCTGTGGTGCAAGAGGATGGGCATCAAAGGATAGCGATGAGTTTGATTCACAGGATGAGAAAATATTTTCACGAGAAATAAATAGGTTAGATTTATCTCTTTCTTCTATAAAAGATGATTCTTTTGAGAAAATAGTTATGCTTCATTATCCACCCTTTAACACAGAAAATAAGTCTCCAAATGAATTTGTAGATATTATGAAAAAGTATAATGTAACTAAATGTGTATATGGGCATCTTCATGGGGAGGGGCATAAGCTTGTAGTGGAAGGCAATATAGAGGGAATTGATTTTCATTGTATAGCTTGTGACTATATTAATTTTACACCAAAGGAGATAATTAGGTAGTGACTTTTGATTTTTAGTCTATATATAGAGGTGTAGCTAAAGAGTCCTATCTTACAATAGTAAGGTTAAAGATAAAATAGTTCTAACATATGTGGGGAAATGTGGTATTATAATATTAATATTATAATAAACTGTCAGTCAATTTTTAGGATAGCATTCATGAGCATAAAACAATAAAGGGGGAAACCAGTGTGTTTAGTGCAGAAATAGCATTAAAAAATGAAACAGGTCTTCATGCAAGACCAGCAAGTCAATTTGTTTTTACAGCATCAAAATTTAAGTCTCAAATCAAGGTTATTAAGGATGGAAAAGAATACAATGGCAAAAGTATAATGGGTGTACTTAGTATGGGAGCAAGTAAGGGAACTAATTTGACAATTCAAGCTGAAGGAGAAGATGAAAAAGAAGCTGTTGAAGCGTTAATAGCGCTGATAGACAATGGCTTTGGAGAATAGGGGGGCTTAGTTGTGATTGGCATAGGTGTATCATCTGGAATAGGAATGGGTAAGACCATTATTAAAAAAGAACCGACAATCAAACTAAAGAAGAACCACATTGATAATCCAGAAAGAGAAATTAGTATTCTAAATGATGCAAGAGAAAAAGGAAAAGAACAAATAGAAGCCTTGTATCAGCATGCTTTCAATACTATAGGAAAGAAAGAGGCAGGTATATTTAGAGCTCATAAGATGATACTTGAAGATCCAGACTTCTTTGGACAGATAGAAAGTAAGATAAAAGAAGAAATGGTGAACGCAGAATGGGCTATTTCAGAGGTTGCTAACTTTTTTATTGAAATGTTTGAGGCTATGGAAGATGAGTATATGCGAGAAAGAGTAGCTGACATAAGGGACGTAACAGGAAGGCTAATTAAAATAGTACTTGGAATAGAGGATACAGATTTAAGCAACTTAACAGAACCAGTCATAATAGTGGCTGAGGATTTAACACCATCGGATACTGCTCAAATGGATAGAAAAAAAGTCATTGGATTTATAACTGAAGTAGGTGGAAAAACCTCACATTCGGCTATAATGGCTAGAACACTAGAAATACCTGCTGTAGTTGGTTTGGAAAATGCCACTGAACTAATATCAAATGGAGACTATGTAATATTAGATGGAGATACAGGTAATGTTATTATAAATCCTGAGAGAGAAGTTATTGAAGAATACTCAAGAAAACGAGAAGAATATATTGAATTTAAGAAAAAGCTAGAGGAAATGAGAGGACAAAAAAGTATCACTAAAGATTGCTTTGAAGTTGAGATAGCAGCAAATATCGGGACTCCAAAGGACGTAGAAGGAGTACTGTTAAACGATGGTGAAGGAGTAGGACTATATAGAACTGAATTTTTGTATATGGATAGAGACAGACTACCTACTGAAGAGGAACAGTTTGAAGCATATAAGGAAGTAGCAGTAAAGCTTGAAGGTAGACCTGTAGTTATCAGAACTCTTGATATAGGTGGAGACAAGGAGCTTTCTTATCTTCCATTTCCAAAGGAGATAAATCCATTCTTAGGCTATAGAGCCATAAGACTTTGTCTTGATCAGACAGACATTTTTAGGACACAGTTAAGAGCTTTGCTACGTGCAAGTGCTTACGGAAATATAAAAATCATGTTTCCTATGATTTCTGCAATAGAAGAATTGAGACAAGCTAAGGGCATATTAGAAGATGTAAAAAATGAATTAAGGTCAGAAGGCATAATGTTTAATGAAAACACAGAAGTAGGTATTATGATTGAGGTACCTGCAGCAGCAGTGATGTCTGACTTATTTGCAAAGGAAGTAGATTTCTTTAGTATAGGAACAAACGATTTAATTCAATATACAACTGCAGTTGATAGATGCAATGGAAATATAGCTTATCTATATAACGAGTTTCATCCTGCAGTCTTAAGGCTCATTAAAAAAGTAATAGATAATGGTCATAAAGAAGGAATATGGGTAGGAATGTGTGGAGAAGTAGCGGGAAATCCACAGCTAATTCCAGTTCTCATTGGAATGGGATTAGACGAGTTTAGTATGAGTGCATCCTCTATGCTAAGAGCTAGGTGGATTGTGAATAATCTTAGTAAAAGAGAGATGGAAGGCTTAGTTGATGAAATATTAAAACTTCCAACAGCTGAAGAAGTAAAAGACTTTATTGCTCAAAATGTGAATATAAACTAACACTGAGTTTAGACAGGAAAAGAATGTTAGTATCTTTGCCTGTCTTTTTCATTACTCTTAATTAGTTTGGATTTTAATTCAGAATAGTTTACGTTATTTAGAAATCTAGTTAGTTCATCTATTTTCTTTTTACGTATTTTAATAACTACAAAAAACATATAAAATATAACTAGTATAGCCAATATTAGATGCAACATTTATATACCTCCTTAGATTCTATAGTTGACAATCTTTAAAATAATAATACATATGGAAAGGGGAACAAAATGGTAAAAGAACTAGAAGTAAAGGTGCTAGGTATTGATAAAAAGGATATTGAAGGGAAACTAGAGAAGCTAGGCGCAAAGCTATTGAGTAAGGAATATCAAGTCAATACATTATACGATTCAGGGGATAAGATTATCGAAAAGCTAGGAGATGGATATTTAAGAATAAGAGAAACTAAAGATTTAATAACAGGCAATGTGGAGATTTTTTTTACACTAAAAAAGAATGTATCAAGTGATATGGCAAGAGAAAATTTAGAAATCGAAACAATGGTTACAGATAAAAAAGCACTTAATAGCATACTTGAACATCTAAATATTAAAGTAATACATGAAGGTACTAAGGAAAGAATCTCATATTTGTATGATGATATAAGATTTGATATAGACACCTGGGACAAAGCTACTTATCCATATCCATATTTAGAAATAGAAGTAACCAAAAAAGAAGATATAAAAAGAGCTGCTGAGCTTTTAGAATTAGAGGAAGAGAGTATAACCACAAAATCACTTCGAGAGCTTAGAGAAGAGATAGGATTAGAGAAGATATAAAGTTTACTTCAAAAGAGTTGGGGGGAGGAGCAAAGGTGAAAAGATACTCTAGAAACATGAATATGCTATCACCTGAAGAAAACGCTAGTCTTAGCAAATTCAAGGTTTGTATAATTGGCTGTGGTGGCTTAGGTGGATATATTATTGAGATGCTTGCAAGGTTAGGGATTGGACACCTAACTGTAGTTGATGGAGATGTATTCGAAGAGTCAAACTTAAATAGACAACTTCTATCAGATATGGACTCATTAGGAAAATCAAAGGCTCTAATAGCTAAGGACAGAATAAATAAAGTAAATCCATTAATTAACGTAAAGGCTGTAAGTGAAAGATTAACAGAAGATAATGGTTTAGAAATATTAGCAGGTCATGATGTAATAGTAGATGCATTAGATAATATAGATACTAGATTGCTTATTCAAAAACAAGCTGAAGAACTTAGGATTCCACTTGTACATGGGGCTATAGCTGGTTGGTATGGACAGGTATCAACTATATTCCCAGGAGATAGGACACTGGATTTGTTGTATTCAAACAGCGGAAGTAAGGGATTAGAAGAAGAACTTGGGAATCCCTCATTTACCCCTGCATTAGTAGCATCTATAGAGGTAAGTGAAGTGCTGAAAATTCTCATAAATAGAGGAGATTTACTGAGAAGAAAGTTACTTATAATCAATACCTTAAATCAGGATTATGAGGTAATTAATCTCTAATACTAAATCAATCACCTTTATATTTTAAAGGCATAAAATAAATTAATGAATATTGCAACTTAAAGTATAAGGTGGTTATAAGTATGGAAGACAATAGAAGTGAAGTCTTACAGGATTTAGCTATATTAGCCTTACCTATTTTGGTTTTTATCTTGATTGAAAAAAGTGGAGTTTTTGGAACAGAAGTAAATTATACAAGAAATTACCATAACAAAATCAGGATGCTTAAAGAAATAAGCCCATATTTTTTAGAGGAAGACCAAGTTGTTTTAGGTAAGGTACAGGACATCTTTGAAATACTTAATAGGTTTAACAGAATAATCAATAATGACTATCAGGAAAATGTTAGAGCTTTAAATCAAGACTTGTCAATGATGGACAGAAAAGAAATGATAATATCTAAATTAGCAAATTACTTAGATGACAATAGAAGGAAGCTAGCAGAAAATGTTGTGGGAACTAAACAGAACATATTCAAGACAAAAGAAAATCTAGAGAGATATTCTCAAATAGTATCTACACAAAACACAGATAAGCTGACATCTATGCTAAAATTAGCAAAATCCATAGAACCCATAATGCCAGATAAAGGGAAAGCCCAGCTAAGGAAAATTGAAAAGATAATAGATATTATAAAAGCCTCTGACAATGAATTTAAGCCTTATTATTAGAGAGGCTTTTCTTACTGTTATTAATTTTTATCCTTGAAGGATTTTAAATAGGTATGTTGAATAAATAATAGATAAGGACTAAAGCTAATTAAGAGGAATCGAACTATTGAGCTATTACCCAATAAGATAGGATGATTTATTTGATGACCACAATAGGAGGGGGAACCTTGGACAGGATAGCGATTATATCAGACATTCATGGAAACACACCTGCATTAAAAGCAGTTTTAGATGATATAAGAAAAAAGGAAGTTAGTAAAATTATTTGTCTAGGAGATTTGGCTGGGAAAGGTCCTAATCCTGCTGAAGTAGTAGATATCATTAGAAGAGAGTGTAATGAAGTGCTTATGGGTAACTGGGATAAGATGATATCGGAAGAAAGTGATTATGCAATGGTTAAATGGGCTAGAGAAAAACTAGGGCAGGAAAGACTAGATTATATCAAGAAGTTACCCTTCTCGCTAGACTTTTATATAAGCGGTAGACTCATAAGATTGTTTCATGCTTCACCTCAGGGGATTTTTCATAGAGTACATAGACATAGCCCTTTAGAAAAGATACTTGGAATGTTTGATAATACAGAAAATACAGGAAAACTCTTTGGAGATCAGAGCCCAGATATAATTGGATATGGAGATATACATGGCGCATATATCAGTTATTTTGATGATAAGGTTATATTTAATGTTGGCAGTGTAGGTAATCCGCTAGATATGACATTAGCTTCCTATGTAATATTAGAAGGCGAATATAATGGCAGGGATAATAAAGGATTTCAGGTTAACTTTATAAGGGTACCCTATGATGTAGAGTTAGCTATAAGATTAGCAAAAGATTCTAATATGCCAGAAACAGATGCATATATTAATGAACTGAGAACAGGAAGGTATAGGGGTAGAAAATAATAGGTTTAGAATTAAAAATTAAATCCGGTAGGTGGTACTAATGAGCAATTCAATTATTAATTTCACACTTTTTAGCCCAATTAATAATTTTATGTTTTCATTTGCTCCAGTATTTATTATGATTATTTTTATTGTAGTTATCTTAATGTTTATAATAAATGCTGTTAAGGGAGTCAAGCAATGGAGCTATAATAATGCTCAGCCACTTCTTATTGTAGATGTAGAGATAGTTTCTAAAAGAATAAATGTATCACATCATCATCATAACAATAACAATCATACGCATCATCATAGCTCTACTTCATATTATGTTACCTTTCAAGTTGAGAGCGGAGACAGAATGGAATTCCAGATTCCAGGTAATGAATATGGGTTAATGACAGAAGGAGATAGGGGGAAGTTAAAATTTCAAGGTACTAGATATTTAGGATTTGAAAGGTTTAAATAGGTGACATAATACAATTTTTATGAGAAACTTGGGAAAAGTTTATGTAGATGAGGAACTATTCTATAAAGATGGTAAGCTTTTTATTTTATATTGTAGAAAAGAGAATCCAGATTTGAGAATGAAAAGTTACAATTAATTTTGTTACAAAAAATTAACAAAAATTAGATAGCCTTTACTATGGTTTATGATAACAGGAAGATTAGGGTAGAGCCAGTATTTCCACAATTCTAAGCCTTGTAAAGGTCTATTTTTTGTTAGAAAATTTATTCTTTTAAAGAAGGAAAAATTATTCGAGTATCGAAATAAACATATTATGTACAATACTAAGTAATTTCGATATTATTCAGAAATTACAGAATTAACAAAAAACGTACAATAGATTTAAGGGGGTTAATAAATGTTAAGCAGAGCAATTATAGAAGATGTTTTAACTGCTGCACTTTCAACAGGTGGAGACTTTGCAGAAATCTTTGTAGAAGACAGATTTAACACAGGCCTTCTATTTGTAGGGGGTAAGGTCGAAGGAGGCATATCAGGAAGAGATTTTGGTGTAGGTATAAGAATATTCTATGGGTTGAATAGTATTTATGCTTATACTAATGACTCATCTAAAGAGAATTTAGTTAAGGTTGCCAAGGAGGCAGCTACAGCTATAAAAGGCAACAGTATTCATCAGGTCTTAGATTTTACTAAGGCTGAGATAAATAATATTCATCCTATTAAACTACTTCCAAGTAGTATTAATAAGTCACAAAAGGTTGAATTGATGAAGAGGGCTTACAATGCGGCTAAAAATTATGACGAGGTTATAAGCCAAGTCACAGTCAGATATCTAGACAATGAGCAAAATGTGCTTATTGCTAACTCTGAAGGGCTATATGCAGAGGATAAGAGAACACGTACTAGAACAGCTATTTTAGCAGTTGCATCTGCAAATGGAGAGATGCAGTCAGGCTTCTATGGTCCTGGAGCACATATGGGCTTTGAATTCTATGACAAGATTAACATAGAGGATTACGCTAAGGAAGCAGCTAGAATAGCAAAGACAATGGTATTTGCGGATTTATGTCCAAGTGGAAAAATGCCTGTTGTCATAGATAATGAGTTTGGTGGAGTTATTTTCCATGAAGCATGTGGACATGGATTGGAAGCTACTTCTGTAGCCAAGGGTACATCAGTATTTGCTGGAAAACTTGGTGAAAAGGTAGCATCAGAAGTAGTGACTGCTATAGATGATGGAACTATACCAAATGCTTGGGGCTCACAAAACATAGACGATGAAGGAACAAAGACTAAGAAAAATGTTCTAATAGAAAATGGAATATTAAAAGGTTATATGATTGATAAGCTTAATGGAAGAAAGATGGGAATGGAGTCTACAGGTTCTGGTAGAAGAGAATCCTACAAATATGCTCCAACATCAAGAATGACAAATACCTACATAGCAAATGGAAGTTCAACTAAAGAAGAAATAATTGCTAACACAGAGTATGGTTTATATGCAAGATATATGGGTGGTGGTTCTGTAAACCCTGCAACTGGTGATTTTAACTTTGCAGTAAGCGAAGGATATATTATCAGAAATGGAAAGATAGCAGAACCAGTTAGAGGGGCAACACTTATAGGAACTGGGCTAGAAGTTCTTAAGCAAATAGATATGGTAGGCAACAATCTTGACTTTGGTCAAGGCATGTGTGGTTCAGCTAGTGGCTCTATACCTACAGATGTAGGGCAACCTACTATAAGGGTTAAATCAATAACAGTAGGTGGAAGAAAGGGTGGTCAATAATGTCAAATAGAGAATTAATAGAAAAAATATTTAGTAGAGGAAAAGAATTAGGCTTAGGAGATATGGAAATATATATCCAAGGAAATAAGCAGTTTGATACAAGAATTTTTGAAGGAGAAATAGATAAATATAGTATATCCGATGAAACAGGTCTGTCTTTTAGAGGTATGTATAACGGGAAAATGGGATATTCATATACAGAAAAGGTAGATGAATCTTCAATAGATATGCTTATAAAAGAAGCTATAGAAAATGCAGTTACCATAGATAGTGAAGATAAAGAAGAAATATTTGCAGGCTCAAAAGAGTATAAGGAAGTAAGCACATATAATAGTGAACTTGAAAATGTAACTACAGAACAGAAAATAGAGTTTGCAAAAACTATGGAGAAGGCTGCTTTTGAGGCAGATAAGCGTGTAACATCTGTTAGCTACTGTCTATATGATGAAATAACGGGATATAGCTTGCTTGCAAATACTAAAGGATTAAACCTTGAAAATAAATATAATTTAGCTCAAGCTTATATTGCTGTTGTAGTAAAAGAGGGAGACGATGTAAAAACAGGTGCAAATTTTGTTATAAGCAATGATTTCTCAAAATTTAACCCAGAGGAGTTAGCATCAGTTGCAGTAAAAGAAGCATTATCCATGTTAGGAGCTGAAAGCATAGATTCAGGGAACTATCCTGTAATACTTAGAAACGATGTGGCTGCTAGTATATTACAGGCATTTTCATCAGTTTTTATAGCTGAAAATGTGCAAAAGAATTTATCCTTGCTAAAAGGAAAGCTTAATGAGCAAATAGCAAATGAACTTATAAGTATAGTAGACGATCCATTCTTAAAGGATGGAGTAGCATCAACCCCATTTGATGGTGAGGGGGTAGCTACCAAGTATAAAAAAGTTATAGATAAGGGAGTATTAAAAACTTATCTTCACAACTCTAAAACTGCTAGAAAAGACGGTGTTGAGTCTACAGGAAATGCTAGTAAAAGCTCATATAAGTCATCAGGTTCTATTTCACCTACAAATATGTATATTGAAAATGGTAACACTAGCATTGAAGAAATGATTTATAATACAGAACATGGTATTATGATAATTGATGTTCAAGGACTTCATTCTGGTTTAAATACAGTATCTGGAGACTTTTCGCTTTCAGCATATGGCTATTTAATAGAAAAAGGCAAAATTGCTAGACCGGTAAATCAAATTACAATAGCAGGTAATTTATATGAAGTACTAAAGAGTATTGAAGCAGTTGGGAATGATCTGAAATTTGGCTTCCCAAGCTCTGGATATATAGGTTCACCATCACTTAAGGTTAGCAGTTTAGCAATTGCAGGTAAATAGGTAATTGAGTAAAATAACCAAAACAAAAGGGTAGTCTATTGATTACCCTTTTGTTTTGGTCATTAATTAACTATCAACTCTATGTCTATCTCTAAACAATAAACTAATGCAGTAAATTCCCGCTAATCCTACTAGTCCATATACTATTCTGCTTAAAAGAGCATCTTGCCCCCCAAAAATGTTTGCCACAAGGTCAAATTGAAATAAAGAGATTAGACCCCAGTTTAATGCTCCTATAATAACTAAAACTAATGCCAATGTATCCATAATATCACTCCTTATAATATATCTAAGTACATAAGTTATTATTTCTATTTAATTGGTTTATTATACCTATGACTTTGTCGTTTTTTAAGGATATTCATACGTTTTTTTGTTTACACTCAAACCTTGCTAATAAAAAGTAACAATTTTTAGAACAAAGAATAATATGTAGTATGAACAGTGGGTTACATAGTCTTGACCCAAAAGTTAATATTTATATATAAAGGGGAGGATATCATGTCATTAGAAATTAGCAGCAATATGCCATCAGAAGTTGAAGCGGTTAAATTTGACGATAGCAATGAAACTCTGCTATTTTTCTTCCTATTGCTAGTACTCATTTTTTGCAACTGTCCTTTGTTTGACGATATGGAAGAAAGCTTACTTTTCTTTTTCTTGATACTAGTATTTATATTCAACAGATGCTTCTCTTGGTAAGTACAATTATCAATTAATTTTAAAAAACAGGCTTCAATTATTTTTATTGAAACCTGTTTTTTAATTTTACATAAAAATCATTTTAATACTTTTTTTATTGTTTTTTTGGTTAAACTAAATACACTGGGAGGTGTATTTTAATATGAAGAAATATTTTTTAATATTGCTAGTTCTAGTATTGTTTCTCACATCATGTGCTCCAAGAGGACAAAATAAACCTCAACTGCCTAACAATCAAGTTCAAAATAATCCAGAAATCAATACTGAAGAGGGAGGTGTTGGAGGAGAAGAAATTGTTCAAGATGATGATATAGAATCTGATATAAATTATATTGACATTGATGAAGATAGGGAAATCACAAATACCTATATAAATATGGCTGGAGAGAAAAAAGATATTACATTTCAGCAAAATAGTATGGCAAATAGCACAAATAGATTTAACTCAGAGAACCTTGCTAATAATTTAAGTTCTATTGGGGCTCAGATGTATGCTACTCAAATACCAGATGAAATAGATGTAGATATAAGATACCATAACTACGATATACCTTATGACTATTTGCTAATTACATCTGATAATGTCAATATCTATGAAAATCCAACATTTGATTCTGCGGTTCTAGGAAAAGCAACACAGTATTCTAAGATAAAGCTTGAAGCAAGAGCTAACATAAATAACGCAAATATTACACAAGTATGGTATTTAATATCTTGGCTAGAAAACGGAGAGACGGTCTATGGGTATATAACAGGTGAATCAGGCACACCTAGAAGGTTTAGATTTGATGATATGATTGATGAAATTGGAAGATTAGAGGAGGCTTTAGCTCAGTTTCCATACGGATATATATCTAACTACAAAAATAAAAATGGCTCACCACCACTTAAGGATGGAAAGGCTATTGATGAATTTGGAATTCAAGCTTATCAAAGCGCACCAGCCTATTATGACCCCGAAAACCTAAATGAATTTAGATATTTTCCTGATGGGATGATAGTATCTATTCTTGATGAGGCAGAAGGACATTTTAAGGTCAGAAATTTAGTTTATGATGGGGAGTTTTGGATACCTAAGAACTTCATTTCATTTGATGACAATCTAGATAGATTAGAGAAGGCTGTAGTAGTAGATAAAATAAATCAAAATCAAGCTTTATTTGAAAATAGAAATGGTAGATGGACTATGATTTCATATACACTTGCAACAACAGGTGTACCAGATAATAACAAATATGAGACTCCCACTGGCAGTTTTAAGGTGCTACAAAAAAGGGACAGATTTTATTTTCTAGACTATAGCACTGGAGAGTTAGGTGGATATGCACCTTATGGTACAAGATTTTCAGCTGGAGCATATATACATGGAATACCAGTTAACTTTGTGAAAGAAAATGGAGAAAATGTTGACCCAGGAATGAAAGAGTACCTATTAACAATAGGAACTACTCCTAGGTCAGCAAAATGTGTGAGAAACTATACTAGTCATGCAAAGTTTCTATATGATTGGGCTGACTTAAATGATACTGCAGTAATTGTGATTGATTAGTTTAAAAGTCTTCTTCAAGTAAGAAGGCTTTTTTCTAAGAAAAAGTATGTTTTTTAAAAATATTTTTTAAAAAAGTATAGCACATTTAAATATATATGCTATAATATATATAGAAATATATGAAGGGAGTAATATAAATGAGCGAATATAAATATATAATGTGGTTTAATGAGATAAACAAGGAAGATATACCACTGGTAGGTGGTAAGGGTGCAAACCTTGGAGAGTTAACTGTTAAAGGGGTTAACGTTCCGCCAGGATTTTGCGTAACTGCTTCAGCTTATACAGATTTCATAAGCAAATCAGGTCTTCAAAGTGACATACTAAATATGCTGGAAGGACTAGATATGGAAGACTCATCAGAGCTTCAACTTAAAAGTGCTTCAATAAGAGGTTTAATAGTTAAGGCAGATATGCCAAAGGAAATAGAAGAGGAAATTGTTAAAGCTTATACTGAATTTAGTGAAAAAGTAAAACTAACTGATCCGCTCGTAGCTATTAGAAGTTCTGCAACTGCAGAGGACTTACCAGAAGCTTCATTTGCTGGACAACAGGATACATATCTTCATATAAGTGGAATTGAAGAAGTACTAAAACACATTAAAAGATGCTGGGCATCTCTATGGACAGCAAGAGCAATATACTATAGAGCACATCAAGGATTTAAACATGAAGAGGTTGCACTTAGTGTAGTTGTTCAAAAGATGGTTAACAGTAGAATATCTGGAGTTATGTTTACAGCAAACCCAATTACTAGTGACTTAAATCAAATAATGATAAATGCTAGTTGGGGACTTGGTGAAGCAGTAGTTTCTGGTATAGTGACTCCTGATGAATTTATACTTGATAAGAAAACATTAGCTGTTGTTGAGAAAAACATAGCTGAGAAAAATACAATGGTTATAAAAAATATGGACGATGTTGGAACACTAGAAGTAAAAGTAGAAGAATACCTTGGATATGATAAGGTTAATACTCAATGCTTAAATGATTTAGAAGTAGCTAATTTAGGAAAGAACGGAATGTTAATAGAAGATTTATATAAATCACCACAGGACATTGAATGGGCATTAGATGCTGATACTGAAGAATTATATATATTACAGGCAAGACCAATCACTACATTAAAGGGAGAGAGCAAGGAAATGACTACTTCACAACAACCTGCAGAACTAGTTACATTAGTAAGAGGTTTACCTGCATCACCAGGAATTAATAGTGGGAAAGTAAGAAATATTAAAGATATCACTGAAATAGATAGAGTACAGGATGGAGATATATTAGTTACAGTAATGACAAACCCTGATATGGTACCTGCCATGAGAAGAGCAGCAGCGGTAGTTACAGATGAAGGTGGAAGAACATGTCACGCTGCTATTGTATCTAGAGAATTAGGTATTCCATGTATAGTAGGTGGCAAGAAAGCAAGCGAAGTATTGACAGAAGGAATGGAAGTAACAGTAGATGCCACAAGAGGAGTTGTTTATAAAGGTATAGTTCTTCAAGAGAAGCAGGAAAAAGAAGAAAAAACAGCTACAGCTACAGCAGGAGTTGTTAGTGAAGAATTAATCCACCAGCTAGCCCCAGTTACTGCTACTAAGATATACATGAACCTAGGCGAGCCAGAAATGATTGGAAGATATAAGAACTTACCATTTGACGGTATAGGACTAATGAGAACTGAGTTTATATTTACTAATCTAGTTGGTGCTCATCCAATGTATCTATTAAGAACAGGTCAAGGTCAGCTTTTAATAGACAAAATGGCAGAAGGTATAACAAAGGTAGCACAAGAAATATATCCGAAACCTATAGTAGTTAGATTAAGTGACTTTAGAACAAACGAGTTTAGAGGATTAAAAGGCGGAGACGAGGTAGAGCCAATAGAGGCTAACCCAATGATAGGATGGAGAGGAGTATCTAGATATATTTCTCCAGAATATGAAGAAGGATTTAGATTAGAGTGTAGAGCAATCAGAAAAGTAAGAGATGAATACGGACTAACTAACGTATACGTAATGCTACCATTTGTAAGAACTACATGGGAGCTTAAAAAGGTAAAGGAAATAATGGCTGAAGAAGGCCTACAGCAAGGAAGAAACTTTAAGCTATGGATAATGGCAGAAGTACCATCAGTAGTATTCGAAGCAGAAGAATTTGCTCAAATGGTAGACGGATTCAGTATAGGAAGCAATGACTTAACACAGCTTACAATGGGGGCTGACAGAGATTCAGGAATACTAAACAACATGGGATACTTTGATGAAAGAAACGAAGCAGTTAAGAGAGCAATATCTATACTAATAAAAGCTGCTCATAAATATGGAAAAACCATATCAATCTGTGGTCAAGGACCTTCTCAATATCCAGAATTTGCAGAATTCCTAGTAAAAGAAGGAATAGACAGCATGAGCGTAAACCCAGATACAGTATCATATACAAGAAGACTTGTAGCATCAGTTGAACAAAGAATGATTTTGAATAAGATAAGAAATTTATAGTACATTAATAAAAGCCCTTCTGGTTTATAACTAGAAGGGCTTTATAACGTTTATCTTTAGCCTTATCTATATCAGTTTCTCCATTGCTATTTTGCTATATGTGTATAACTTATAGCTAAGAATAGTCTTATCTCAAGTAATGCATCATTAAAATGAGATTTGCTCAGAGTGGCTATTGCTTTTCTAGTAAAATGTTCAGATTTCTTGAAGCTTTTATAATGAAAAGAAACATTGCCTTTATAGAAATATAAGTATTTATTAAAAAATAAATAGTTTCTTTATTAGATTCTAGAAATTCTATTATATTAATGATAATTATGAGGATAATATCGTTTTACTCAAGAAATATCTAATATTACAAAAGGTAAAAGTATTGATATTTTTAAAAAAGTAAATTATACTAAAATAGTAATGACTAAATTATAACATAAATGGGAATTAACTTTATAAAGAGGTGTTTAAGACAGTTACAGCTTTGCTATAAATTTAACACACCTATTGTTGATCCTGAAAATCTAAGAATCCAAATAGAACTGATATTCAAAAGAGTGCAGAACTATTCATGCATTAAAATTATTTTTAAATCATATCCTTCAGAACAAGCACTAGCCTAAATACTACACCTAGTAACAATACATTCGATTTTTCCTGTAATTATTTTTCTAATATTTCAGAATCATTCCGCTATTATTGTCAAAATTACTACTATTATTATTTAGCACTAATAGGATTTTGGGAATAATATTTCCACAGTTTAATTTTAACTTAAATGCTAGTAATTGAATGGACTGAATAATAAAGTTTTGTCTTATGTGGTTAACCGTAAAGAACATGGAAAGTTTATAAGAGATGTTAATAATGTAGATTTCAACCAATATGATGTAATTATCCTATCAAATTAAATAAATCCTTTTAGGATTTTGAATGGAACTTACACCACAACAGCTTTAGCTGCAGTTGTGGTATTAGCTAGCACATCCCTATTGTTATTTTTAGGTAATATTTTATATTATCGAAGAAAGGATTTATAGTTTGAATTAACTACGTATATATGGCTGAATAATTTAGAATTTTATAGAGAGAGGTTAATTTCATGAAATGTAGGGGGTTTAACGCACATAATAAGTACATAATTTTAAAACATGCTCTAAAGGGAAATAACATATCTCAAACCTGTGAGCTTTTTGGCATTTCAAGGACAACCTTTTATAAGTGGAAAAGAGCATATCAGAAATATGGCATGGTTGGATTAGAGTGTAAGGAACCTAAAAAACCTCAAATGCCCAATAAGGTTAGTAAGGAAATTGAGCAGGAAATATTAACATATGTGATTAAATATCCGACAGATGGACCAAAAAGAATATATTATGAGCTAAGAGCTGAGGGAATTGATGTGGGTGAAACAGGTGTTTACAATGTATTAAAGCGTAATGATTTAACTAAGAGAGCTCAACGTTTAATATATTCAAAGAATAAAAAAATAAACATGAAAACCAAAGCAAATTACAGTAAAGAAGAGAAAAGTTTTGCAAAGTCGCAAGATGCTTATCCTGGGTATTTAGTTATCCAAAGAATTGACTTTATGGGCACTTATGATGGAATAGGTAGAATATATCAATACAGTATTTATGATACTAGTTCCACATATAGAGAGGTAAAACTATACAATAAGAAACAAGATATAGATGTTTGGCATCACTTTGAACTTAAACTAGCATATTTATTGAAGGTTTTTAATTTAAGCATTGAAAATTTAATTACTGTAAAGGAAAGAACTTTTTTACCTTACTTTGTAAAAGGAACAAGGTACAAGGAAATAATAGAAGATTTTAATATTAATCATGTGTTTATTGCTCCAGAAGAAAGCGCATTACTAGACGATACGAAAAAGTTTAATGAGTTTTTAACTACAGAGTTTTACAATAAAATTGGTCTAAATAGTGGTATAGACTCATTTGCTAAGGTTGACAGAGCATTAAATAAGTTTATGAGGACATATAATTTTCAAACTGTAATTACAAGTGGTTCAAATTCAGGAAAAACACCAGTAGAAGTTATTCTTGAAAGAGCAGCACAGAATAATGTAGATTTTGATACATTGCCACTATGGATTCTAGCATTGATAAATTCATCTAAGAGAGGTGATACAGATGAATAAGCCAAATTGTAAAGTTGCAGTTGTGGGGGGAGGGATTTCTGGACTAGTCATAGCAGAAGGACTTATAAAAAGAGGATATGAAAATGTAACTATATTCGAGAAGAGTGAGCGCATAGGAGGTAAGCTATATACCATATGGTACAAAGGAAAATCCTATGAACTGGGGGCTAGTTTTGGGTTACCATCTCAATTAAACCTTAAAAGGTTGATGGAACAGCTAGATATTAAGGCTGATGGACCTAAACTGTCTCGTATCAATTACAATGCTGACGGTAAAAAAACTATGCAAATACCCAAGGAATTATTAAAGGATTTTATAGACGAATTAGACAGATTACCTGATGTTTTAGAGAAGTATAGCTCATTGGAAAATATTAGTCTTCAAAATATTGAGTCGGCACTGATGTTAACATTTTCAAAGTGGTGTGATATCCATCAATTTAAGGTTCTAAAAACTGTTTATGTACATTATTTCACTATTTTTGGGTTAGGCAATATTGAAGAGGTTCCAGCCCTTTATGTTCTTAAGATAATGAATTATGACCATTTAATGTCATTTATGAGATTGCCGGAGTTCTCTACATGGAAGGATGGAGTGACTTCTTTGACAGAAGCACTAAGTAAATCAATTAAAGATATTAGGTTAGGACAAAGGGTTATAGATATTTTATTAGCTTCCAATGGAAAACTACATGTGAAGACACCTTATGAAGTATTGGAATATGATCGTGTCATTATTACTACACCTTTAGAGCAATTTTCCCATTTTCATTTTTGGGACAGAGATATGAAGGAACGCCTAAATAGAATAAAATATCAATCATTTAATGTATATGCATTTCTAGCAAATAGAGTTCCAAAGGGATGTGGATGTATACTTGAAAACCTATCACCTAGCAGACAGGGACATATAACCATATGGAACACAAGATGGGAAATAAGTAATGATGAAGAATTAATCATACTTTATGCATATGACCCTCCTTATGACTCAAAGTTATCACCACTTGAAATTATTATAGGTGATTTGTCAAGACTAGGAGTAGAAAATCCTAGACTCTATCAAGCAAAACACTGGAAGCATTGTCCCTATGTAGATACTAGTGAATTAGAAAATGGCTTTTATGATAAAATGGAAGCAATGCAAGGTAAAAATAACATTTTTCTGGCTGGAGAAATTATGAGTACACTTTCAATAGACAACTGTATAAGGTATTCTATAGATTTATTGAATCGCTTTTTTTAGGCTAACTTCACTATATAGGATAAAAATACTTTATATTCATATGTTTAGACAAGTAACCATAGAAAACTATGTTAAAAAAATAACAAATATTATAATAATCACAGTATGATATTGATAGTACTATCATTAATACGCTATTATTCCCATATTTAGTCCATAGAGTTGTAGAATTTATGTGAGATTTTTTTACATTCAAGTATAATTTACAGTTTTATTTTATAAAACATATGAATAATATATAAATACCTTAGTTAAAAAAACAGTAGTGTAAACAATACTTGAAATATTATTTGTGAAAACGTTGAATTATCAATGTTTTTCTTTTTTGACAGTAAATTTATATTTAGGTAAAATAAAAATGATAAAATAATAACAATATTATACTGGAATTTATTTATGGATGAATTTATCATTTATAGAAAGGTGGGGAGTAGTATGGAAACATTTAAAATTTTAGAAATCAAAGAGAGCGTTTTTGAGGACAATAATCGACAAGCAGAGTTGCTCAGAGGAGAATTAAAGAAAAGCAGGACTTTTTTATTGAATCTAATGTCATCACCAGGTTCAGGAAAAACAACAACAGTTCTTAGGACTATTGAAGCTTTAAAAGATGATATGACTATTGGTGTTATGGAAGCAGATATTGATTCCGATGTAGATGCAAAAGCAGTGGCTAAAACTGGTGCAAAGGTTATACAACTACATACAGGGGGCATGTGCCACCTAGATGCTGATATGACTAGGCAGGGTCTATTGGGCTTAGGAATTGAGGGGATTGACTTTGTAATTTTAGAAAATGTGGGGAACTTAGTATGTCCAGCAGAATTTGATACAGGTGCTTCTAAAAATGCCATGATATTAAGTGTACCTGAAGGTGATGATAAGCCTTTAAAGTATCCTCTAATGTTTTCAGTAGTTGATGTTCTATTGATTAATAAAATTGATGTGGTAGACTATTTTGATTTTGATCTAGAAGCAGTTAAGGAACATGCTAAAAAATTGAATCCAAATATTAAGATTATACCTATTTCTGCAAAAACTGGTGAAGGAATTAATGAATGGGCAGATTGGATACGTAGTGAAGTAAAAAGCTGGAAAGAATAGCGAAAAACAGCTTACTAGTGGGGGGATAAATATGGTCAGACAAAGAGTATTGAATCTTGCTAATCATATTGGTAGGAAAAAGCCTGGTTCTAAAGATGCATATACTGAAAGGGATCCTGAGTATCTGATTTTAGAGCCTGTTGTTACAGAAGAAATGGCAGAGGTAGGATTGCATCTAGAATTTCGTAAACCTAAGAGTGCTGAAGAAGTTGCGCCTTTATGTGGTAAAACTATAGAAGAAACAGAAAAGCTCCTATGGGATTTGGCGGTAGCAGGTGTTTGCTTTGTTGGAAAAAGGGACGGAGTTGATAAATACTGGCTTGACACTTGGATACCAGGTGTTATGGAAATGATGGTCAATCATAAAGAAAATGTTAGGAAACATCCACAGATTGCAGAGTCTTTTGAAGCCTATGGAAGAGTAAGAGGGCCAAAGACCGCAGGTGCTTTTCCAGTGGGAACAGGGCTTATGCGAGTTATTCCTATAGAAACAGCAATCGATGGAGAGACAAGAAGGGCATCCTATGAGGAGGTTTCCAAATATCTTAATGACAGTGAAATTTTTTCGGTTTCAGATTGCTCTTGTCGTACAGCTAGAGAAATCATGGGAGAGGGATGCGGCCACTTAAAGGAAGATATGTGTATCCAGCTTGGCCATGCTGCTGAATACTATATTCGTACAGGTAGGGGTAGGCAGATTACTCGTGAAGAAGCTTTTGAAATCATTAGAAAAGCAGAAGAGAATGGTTTGATGCACCAAATTCCTAATACAGATGGTCCAGGTGAGACTCATGCAATTTGCAACTGTTGTGGATGTAGCTGTTTTTCTTTAAGATCTGCAACTATGTTTTTAAATAATGATATGGTACGTTCGAATTATGTTTCTAAAGTCGATAAAGATAAATGTGTTGCATGTGGTGAATGTGTTCAGGTCTGTCCTGTTAATGCACTTAAGCTAGGTCAGAAACTATGTACTAAAACGCCACTTCCTGAAAATAAAAGAGAGGATTTTCCATCTAATACTGAGTGGGGGCCAGATAAATGGAATCCAGACTATAGAATAAATAGAGAAAATGTTGTAGAAACAGGTACAAGTCCCTGCAAGACACAATGTCCAGCTCATATTTCAGTCCAAGGCTATATTAAGCTGGCAGCTCAAGGAAGATATAAGGATGCTCTTGAATTAATTAAGCATGAAAATCCTTTCCCAGCAGTGTGTGGTAGGATATGTCCTAGAACATGTGAATCTGTCTGTACTAGAGGCGATATTGATGAGCCAATTGCCATAGATGAGATTAAGAAGTTTATTGCAGAGCAAGACCTTAATGCAGATACTAGATATGTACCTAAAAAAAGACATGAATACGGAAACAAAATCGCTATTATTGGTGGTGGCCCTTCTGGCCTATCTTGTGCTTATTACTTGGCTATTGATGGATATAGGGTAACAGTATTTGAGAAGCAAAAAGCGCTTGGCGGTATGTTAACACTAGGAATTCCATCCTATAGACTAGAGAAAGATGTTGTTAATTCAGAAATTGATATATTAAGAGAATTAGGAGTAGAGTTTAAAACTGGAGTTGAAGTAGGTAAGGATATAAGTCTTAACGACTTAAGAAAACAAGGATACGAAGCCTTTTATCTGGCAATTGGAGCACAAGCAGGTAGAAAGCTAGGTATTGAAGGTGAAGAAGCAAAAGGTGTTACAGCAGGAGTTGACTTTCTAGTTAATGTTAACCTAGGAAATGAAGTAAAACTTGAAGGAAATGTTGTTGTAATAGGTGGAGGTAATGTTGCTATTGATGTTGCGAGAACAGCTACAAGAGTTGGAGCTTCAAAGGTTGATATGTTCTGTCTAGAAAGCAGAGAAGAAATGCCAGCTCTTGAGGAAGAAATTGCTGAGGCATTATCTGAAAACATAGAAATAAATAACTCTTGGGGTCCAACGCGTATCATTACAGAAAATGGACATGTTACAGGTGTTGAGTTTAAAAAGTGTATTTCAGTTTTTGATGAAAATAAACGGTTTAAACCTGTATTTGATGAAAAGCAAACAAGGATTGTTAAGGCAGACAATGTTTTAATTTCCATAGGTCAAGCAATTGATTGGGGTGGGTTACTAGAGAACTCAAAAATCGAACTCAATTCTAATGGAACAATTAAAGTTGATCCATTTACACTTCAATCAGGAGAGCCAGATGTATTTGCAGGTGGTGATGTAGCTACCGGTCCAAAGTTTGCAATTGATGCCATAGCCTTAGGTAAAGAAGGAGCTATTTCGATTCATCGATATGTACATCCAGGACAAAGCTTGATTTTTGGTCGTGATAGAAGAGAATATCGTGCATTTGATAAGGAGAATTTAAGTCTTGAAGGATATGACCGTATTCCAAGACAAAAGATAAACCATGTTGATGGAGCCAAAGCTAGAACATCTTTCAAAGATTTACGAGGCACATTTACAGAAGAGCAAATTAAGAAGGAAACAGAACGTTGTCTTGGCTGTGGAGCTACTACTGTTGACGAGTATATATGTGTAGGTTGTGGTGCATGTACTACTAGGTGCAAGTTTGATGCCATATCACTTGTTAAAAAATATGATGAAGTAGGAGTAGCGTTTGAAAAGCTTAAACCAGTAATAGTTAAGAACATTATTAAGCGAAAAGGTAGAATCCTTGTACATAAGGCTAAGAAAACCCTAAGAGGTCAAAAGAAAGTAAAAGGTGTAAGATAATATAAAATATTCTTTGAAAATGAAAAGGGAGCATAAAGCCGTTGCTCCCTATAACATTATATGTAGAAAAGCAGAGGTGAATTACTTGCATGAGCTAGGGGTAGTGATTAAAGTTGTTAAAACTGTTGAAAACTTTGCTCATAAGAATGGAGTATCAAAAATAGATACCTTAGTACTTCAAATAGGCGAGTTATCCTCAGTAATACCAAAGTATGTTGAGGACTGCTATCCTGCTGCAGTGGACGGTACCATGTTACAGAATACAAAGCTAAGAATTGAGATAATACCAGGCAATGCCAAATGTTGTATATGCAACAAGGTATTTAATTTAATTCAGCATAATAAACAATGTCCCTATTGCCATAACAACCACTGGGAATTATTAAGTGGTAGAGAATTCGTCATTAAAGAAATTATCGCTTGTTAATAGGCTAATATAAAAATAATTCTAATTACATAGAAAAGTAAGGAGTAATATATCCTTCACTTCGTTCAGGATGACATGAAAATTATCATCCTGAGCATATGAAGGATATATTTTAATTTGATTTAAAATGATGGGATAACTCCACCATTATATTTTTCTTCTATAAAAGCTCTAACTTCATCAGATTGAAGGGCTTTTACTAGGGCTTGAAGCTTTGGACTGTTTTCTTCACCTTTTCTTATAGCTACTATATTAGCAAAAGGTGAGTTGGATTTTTCTATAAGAAGTGCATCCTTAGTAGGATTTAGATTGGCTTGTAGTGCATAGTTACCATTAATAACAGCAGCATCCACATCGTCTAATGATCTAGGTAATTGAGCAGCTTCAAGAGGCCTAATAGTAATATTCTTAGGATTTTCCACAATATCATTTTCAGTAGCGTTTAATTCTACGCCTTCTTTAAGCTTAATTAAGCCATTATCTTCAAGAATTAAAAGTGCTCTTCCACCATTTACAGTATCACTAGGAATAGCTATTTCAGCACCATCCTTTAACTCACTTATGTCACTGATTTTATTTGAGTATAGTCCCATAGGCTCAATATGAATATTAGCTAATGAAACTAAATCAAGATTGTTTTTTTCATTAAATTCTAGCAAATAAGGTAAGTGTTGAAAGAAGTTTGCATCTAATTCTTTTTCGTCTAGAGCTAGGTTTGGTTTTACATAGTCTGTAAATTCTACTATCTTAAGCTCATAGCCTTCTTTTTCTAAATCATCTGCAATTAGTTTCAGCATTTGAGCATGAGGTTCTGGAGAAGCTCCAACGACTATAACCTTGTCATTATCTGAATTTGAGTTACAACCTGTAATTACTATAGATGTTACTAAAATAATTGTTAATAAAATACCTAAAGATTTTTTCATTATATTTTCCCCCTTATTTTCTTTTATCTATTATAAGTGCTAATCTGTTGCCTATGAATTGTATTGTTTGAACAATTATTATTATAAGAATAACAGAAGCAATCATTACATCAGGCTGAAATCTATGATAACCGTAGCGTATAGCTAAATCACCTAGTCCACCTCCTCCTATTGCTCCAGCCATAGCAGAATACCCTATTAAGTTTATAATGGTTAATGTGATTCCAAGAACTAATGAAGGCATGGCTTCTGGAATTAATACCTTACTTATTATTTCAAAAGTAGAAGCACCCATTGAAGATGCAGCTTCTATTATGCCCTTATCTACTTCCTTTAAAGCACCTTCTATAATCCTAGCCACAAATGGAGCAGCTGCAATGGATAAAGGCACCACAGTTGCAAGTGTTCCTATGGATTTGCCAACAATTATCTTTGTTAGAGGCATTACAAATATCATAAGTATAATAAATGGGAAGGAACGAAATATATTGATTATTCCACTTAATATTGAATTTAGCGCTAGCTTTTCCCATATCCCACCTTTTTCTGTAATGACTAATAGTATCCCTAGAGGAAATCCAAGTGCCAATGAAAATATTGTAGATAAAGCTACCATCACTAGAGTTTCCCATAATGAAGGAAGTAAAAGAGAAACTAGATTATCCATTCCATATCACCTCTAAGTCAATATTTTGATTCTTGAGCCAATCAAAAGCATTTTCAACTTCTTTACTATCTCCTAGAACTTGAATCAGAAGATTACCTACGCTGGTAGATTGTAGCTCATCTATATCACCAGATAATATATTTATATCAATATTAAACTTTCTGATTAGGCTTGAAATAATAGGTTTCTTAGCAGAATCTCCTAAATAGCTCAGTCTAATTACACTAGAATGTGGTATCTTAGGGTAAATTATCTCTTTCTCATCACTTCTATGAATATGGGAGATAAAGGATTTTGCAGTGCTAGTTTGAGGCTTTGCAAATATTTCTTCTACTGTATTTAGTTCAATTATTTTGCCGCCTTCTATGATGGCTACTCTGTCGCATATTTCCCTTATAACCTCCATTTGGTGAGTTATGAGAACCACTGTAAGGTTAAATTCTTTTCTAATTTTTTTTATCAAGTTAAGTATTGACTTAGTAGTTTTAGGATCTAATGCTGATGTGGCTTCATCACAGAGAAGTATCTTTGGATTATTGGCAAGAGCTCTAGCTATAGCAACCCTTTGTTTTTGCCCTCCACTTAGCTGAGATGGATATGCATTCTTTTTATCAACTAATTCTACTAGTTCGAGCAGTTCATTTACCTTTTTTTCTATAGTATTTTTATCATGTCCATTTATTTCTAAAGGGAAAGCTATATTTTGGAATACTGTTCTAGAACTCATTAAATTAAAATGTTGAAATATCATTCCAATTTCTTTTCGAAAGTTCCTTAGCTCTTTTTTATCTAACTTAGTAATGTTTTTATTTTCAATAACAATGGAACCTTCTGTAGGCTCTTCTAGCCTGTTAATAGTTCTAATGAGAGTTGATTTTCCTGCGCCACTAAGTCCAATTATTCCAAATATCTCGCCTTTTTTTATCTGTAGGTTAACATCTTTTAATGCCCTTACATTAGAAGTTTTACTTTTGTAAACTTTGCTTAGGTTTTTAATTTCAATCATCACTTCACCTCTTTAACAAATTACTGTACTAAATTAGACAATCAGAAAGCATTCTTTACAGATAGTTTTTTCTATTCTATCTGAATAATCCTTATAAATTCAAAAAACCTCTTTCAAATGAAAGAGGTAAAATACACAAGTTATCTATCCTCTCTCATCTTTCAGCATACTTGCTGCAGGAATTAGCACCTTCGTGTTAAAAAACACTGGTTGCTGGGTTTCATTGGGCCAGTCCCTCCACCTCTCTAGATAAGAGTTCTATTTTTATTTACTATTGTCATTATATTTATCTATTTTAATCATTTTAAAACTCTTTGTCAACATTTTTTTTATAATTTTTGTTTACCTCATATTCATGAAAAATAAAGATAATAAAATCTATAAAATCTAATTGACTTTTTTTTATTTCAATGATAATATACCTACAGACAATAGAGAAACCTTTAATCTAATCCAGAGAGATTAGGAAGGAATATATAGGACGCTTTAATTTTAAGCTGTCTACTATCATGCCTTCCTATGGAGGTTTTTTTATGCCTTTAAACTAGTCCAGTGAGACTGAAAAGGAGGAGTTTGTATGTTAGCAGAAAGACATTTAATTGAGCCAATGGATTTTACAAATGAGGAGCTAAATGAGATATTTGATTTAGCAGATGAAATGATTAAAAATCCTCAAGAATATGCTCACATATGTGATGGGAAACTACTAGCCACTTTATTCTTTGAACCAAGTACAAGGACTAGACTAAGCTTTGAAGCAGCAATGCTTAGATTGGGGGGGAGAGTAATAGGCTTCTCTGAACCTAGCTCAAGCTCAGCTGCAAAAGGAGAAAGTATAGCAGATACTATAAGAACAGTTAGCTGCTATGCAGATATTGCAGTTATGAGACATCCCAAAGAAGGAGCTCCTAAGCTAGCTTCAATCTATTCTACTATTCCATTAATTAATGCAGGTGATGGAGGACATCATCATCCAACTCAGACACTAACTGACCTTCTTACTATTAGAAGCATAAAGAAAAGACTTTCAAATTTAACCATAGGACTATGTGGAGACCTTAAATTTGGAAGGACAGTTCATTCACTTATTAAAGCACTGTCAAGATATGAAGATAATAAATTTATTCTCATATCCCCTCCAGAATTACGTATTCCAGATTATATAAAAATTGAAGTACTAGAAAAAAACAACATATCCTTTAATGAGGTAGAAAAAATAGAAGATGCTATAAAAGACTTGGATATTCTCTATATGACTAGAGTACAGAGAGAAAGATTTTTCAACGAGGATGATTATGTAAGGCTTAAAGACAGTTATATTTTGAATGCTGAAAAGATGATTCAAGCAAAGCCTGATATGATTGTCATGCATCCGCTTCCAAGAGTAAATGAAATATCCTACGATGTAGATAAAGATTTAAGAGCTTGTTACTTTAAGCAGGCTAGGTTTGGCATGTTTGCAAGAATGGCACTTATTGCAAAACTTTTGGGGGTGGTTAAATAATGGTCACTATAAATAGCATAAAGAGAGGAATTGTAATAGATCATATAGAGGCTGGGCAAGGAGTTAAGATATTTAATTATTTAGGCCTAGACAAAGCAAATTATACTGTAGCACTTATAAAAAATGCCCCGAGCAAAAAACATGGAAGAAAAGATATTATCAAAATAGAAAATGTAATAGACTTTGATTTAACAGTACTTGGACTCATTGATCCTCATATAACAATTAACATTATAGAGAACGAAGCTATAGTAGAAAAGATAAAACCGAGACTTCCGGAAAAAGTGGAGGATATAATTATTTGCAAAAATCCTAGATGCGTAACGTCTATAGAAAGAGATATAACCCATAGGTTTGTATTAGTAGATGAGAAAAATAGTCAGTATAGATGCGAGTATTGTGATGAGATATATCATTTTCTGGAGGTATAGAGCATGGAATTATTAATAAAAGGAACTAGAGTAATAGATAGTGACAAGGACTGTTTCTTAGATGTTTATATTAATAATGGAATTATTGAAAGAATAGACTCCAACATCCAAAAAAATTGTAAAACAATAAGGGCAGAAGGACTTATCCTTCTACCTTCTTTTATAGATATGCATTGTCATTTTAGGGAGCCTGGCTTTGAGTATAAGGAAGATTTACTAACAGGAAGTCATTCAGCGCTAAGAGGAGGCTTTACAGCTGTGAACCTCATGGCAAATACAAAGCCTGTTTGCAGTAGTATGGAAACAGTAGAATATGTATTAGATAAGTCTAAAAAAATTGGGATGATAGATGTACATCAATGCGTGTCTATAACTGATGGATTCAATGGAATAAGCACAGCACATCTTGATAGTATAGATGATAGAGTAAAAATCATATCAGACGATGGAAATGGAGTGGAAAATAATGTAGCTATGCTAGAGGCTATGCTAAAAGCAGCAGAAAAAAATCTTATTGTAATGTCGCATGCTGAGAATAGAGAAATAAGTAAATACGATACAAGACTGTCAGAGAACATAATGACATCTAGAGATATAGAGTTAGCTGAAAAGACTAATGCAAGACTGCATATTGCCCATGTAAGTACAAAAGAGGCATTAAAATATATTGTTGAAGGTAAGAAAAAGGGACTAAGGATCACCTGTGAAGTGACTCCACATCATATTGCTTTAGATGATAGTACTAAGTATACTGTAAATCCTCCACTTAGAACAGATGAGGATAAGCAGTTTCTTATAAAAGGCATAAAGAATGGTTGGGTAGATGTTATAGCTACTGATCATGCACCACATAGTCAATTAGATAAAGAGAAAGGTGCTCCTGGAATATCTGGGCTAGAAACAGCCTTTTCAGTATGCTTCACAGGGTTAGTGAAAGAAGGACATATTTCCCTAAAAAGATTATCTGATCTTATGTCAAATAATCCTGCTAAGCTCATGGGGTTAAATAAAGGACAAATTAAAGAAGGTTTTGATGGAGATTTAATTCTAGTAGATATTGAAAGAATGTATGAAATAAATTCCTATGAATTTGCATCAAAGGGGAAAAACACTCCTTTTAATGGTAAAAGGGTTTGGGGAAGTATAGAGGCAACTATTAAAGCTGGAAGGATAGTATATATGAGAAAGGAGCTAGATTATGATAATAGATAGATTGTATGAGTCAGTAGCAGAAAAAGGTGTAGTTTGCGTGGGGTTAGATACTTCTATTGATTATATTCCTGAAGAGGTTATTAAGAGATTTTCTTCAATATCAGATGCAATATTTGAGTTTAACAAAAGAATAGTAGATGCAACTCACGATATTGTTGCATGTTATAAAATTCAAATTGCATACTATGAAGCTTTTGGAATTGAAGGTTTAATAGCATATAAAAAGACAATTAAATATATTAAGGAAAGAAACTCTTTAGTAATAGCAGACGTAAAAAGGGGAGATATTTCAAAAACAGCTGAAATGTATGCCAAGGCGCATTTTGAAGGAGATTTTGAAAGTGACTTTATAACCTTAAATCCTTATATGGGCATGGATAGCATAAAGCCATATCTAAGCTATGTAAGAGATAAGGAAAAAGGATTATTCATCTTGATTAGAACTTCAAATGAAGGTGCTTATGATATTCAATATATAAAAGATTACAACAAGAATACAGTCTATAAAATAGTAGGAGATAAAATTAAAGATTTAGGCAAGGAGTATATGGGAAAATGTGGATATAGCTCAATAGGAGGAGTTGTAGGATGTACTCATTCTGATGAAGCTAAGGATATTAGAGGGAACTTAGACAATATGTTCTTCCTTATTCCTGGATATGGAGCTCAGGGAGGTAGGGTAGAAGATGTAGTTAGATATTTAAAGCATGGAAATGGCGGAATAGTAAACTCATCTAGGAATATTCTGCTTGCTTATAAAAAACATGACAATGAAAATGCCTTTGATGTCTATGCTAGACAAGAGGCATTATCCATGAGGGAGGCCATAAATGATGCAGTCAAGGCATATAAAGACTAAAATCATTGATAACAAAGAAATAGTAAAGGGAATCTTTAAAATGACTTTAGCAGGTGATCTTCAAGGGAAACCAGGACAATTCTATATGTTAAGGGCATGGGATATGGAACCATTCTTATCTAGACCTATTAGCATCCACAATCTAGATAAAGAGAAAATAGAATTTCTTTATGAAGTTAGAGGAAAAGGTACTGAACTATTTAGTCAACTAAAAAGAGCTGACTATATTAACCTTACAGGTCCTTTAGGTAATGGATTCAATATAGATAATATCCAAGGTAAAGTAGCTATTGTAACAGGTGGAATTGGGATTGCACCAATGTATTATACGGCAAAACAATTAAGAAACTGTAAAGTTGATTTCTATGCAGGCTTTAGAGAACAAGTATATTTAATAGATGAAATAAAGAGTATTGTCAATGAAATTTATATTTCAACTGATACTGGTAAGTTTGGACATAAAGGTTATATAACAGATATTTTTGACTCTAGAAAATATGATATTATACTAAGCTGTGGACCAAGCATAATGATGGAAAAGGTAATAAAGTCCAGCCTAGCTAATAATAAAAGGATTTACATTTCCCAGGAAAACCATATGGCATGTGGTATTGGTGCTTGTCTAGGATGTACCTGTAAGACTAATAAGGGTATGAAGACAGTATGTAAGGATGGTCCAATATTCAATGGTGAGGATGTGATACTTCATGCTTAAGGTAGATATATGTGGTGTCGAATTTAAAAATCCTGTAATAGCAGCATCTGGAACATTTGGATTTGGGAGAGAATATTCGAATTACTTTGATGTTTCTAAACTAGGAGGCATATGTACTAAAGGTTTAACCTTGTATGAGAAGCAGGGTAACGAAGGAATTAGGATTTATGAGACAACTGGAGGATTAATAAACAGTATAGGACTCCAAAATCCAGGCATGGATAATTTTATAGCAAATGAACTACCATTTATGAATGAACTTGATACAGTAGTCATTGCAAATCTAGGAGGAGGAAGTATAGAGGAGTATGTAAAGGGAATAGAGAAACTAAACAAAACTAGTGTGGATTTTGTAGAACTTAATATATCATGCCCTAATGTTAAAGCTGGGGGCATGGCATTTGGAATTAAGTCTAATATAGCCTATGAAATAGTTAAAGAGATAAAAAGAGTGTCAGAAAAACCAGTTATTATAAAATTATCACCTAACGCAGAAGATATAGTTGATATGGCAATTAAATGCTGTGATGCTGGAGCAGATGCATTGTCCCTTGTAAATACTTTTAAGGCAATGGCTATAGATATATATAAGAAAAAACCAGTGTTTAATAATATCTTTGCAGGATTATCAGGTCCAGCTATTAAACCAATAGCTTTGAGATTGGTTTATGAAGTATCAGAGGCAGTAAATATTCCTGTAATTGGAATAGGTGGAATCACGAACTGGAAAGATGCAATCGAGTTTATAATGGCTGGAGCAGATGCTATTCAAGTTGGTAGTGCTAACTTTATAAAGCCAGATATATCCTTAGATATAGTTCAAGGGATAAAAGATTTTTTAACCAAAGAAGGGATTAAATCTGTTAATGAAATCAAAGGAATAGCAAGGAGGGGATAATATGGTATTAGATATTTTGAAAAGAACAGAGGCTTTATTAGAAGGTCATTTTTTATTATCATCAGGAAAGCATAGTGACAGATATATTCAATGCGCTAAGGTTCTTCAATACCCAGAAGAAGCTGGTAAGGTTTTAAAAGTAGTAGTTGACCAGATAAAAGACTTTGATGTAGATATTGTACTTGGGCCTGCAATGGGAGGAGTGCTAGTAGCTTACGAAATTGGAAGGCAGTTAGGTAAAAAAGCCATATTTACAGAGCGAGATAAGACATCTGATATAATGGTTTTGAGAAGAGGTTTTGAGATAAAAAAAGGTGATAAGGTATTAATTGCTGAAGATGTAGTGACTACAGGGAAGTCTGCTTTAGAAGCTATAGAAGTAGTTAAAAAATTTGGTGGAGAGATATTAGGAATTGCATGCATAGCAGATAGGAGCAAAGAAAAACTGCAATATCCAGTATATAGTGCAATTAAACTAGATATAGAAAGCTATGATAAAGACCATTGTCCACTTTGTAATAAAGGTATTCCATATATTAAACCAGGAAGTAGAGAAAAAATATAGCGGCTTTTCAGCCGTTATATTTTTTCATTTAAGATATATAAAATTCCAACAGTATTAGGCCCGCAATGACTGGATATAACACATCCAGCATCAGTAATTATAATTTCCTCAACATCTAAGCTTTCTTCCAATTTTTTCTTAAGAAACATGGCATCTTGTAGACCTTCAGTATGAGTAACAAATACTCTTTTCTTGTCCATATTATCCTTATCTTTAAGAGCATTATTGAGCATGGTTTCAAGAATCTTTTCTCTTTTTCCTCTTGCTTTCTGACCTACTATCATTCCACCATCAACTACCTTAATTATAGGTCTAATTCTTAACATGCTCCCCATTAAAGCTTGAAGAGAAGAGCATCTTCCTCCTTTGTGCAGATAGTCTAATGTATCTGGCACAAAAGCTGTTTCTACCTTAGGTACTAGTTCTCGTATCTTTTCTGCTATTTCTTCTACTCCTAAATTTTCCTTTACTAAATCCACTGCTTTCATAACAAGAAGCCCTATTCCAGTAGATAAATTAAATGAGTCCACAATTTCAATTTTTGCATCTGGAAATTCAGAAGCAGCTATTTTTGCATTTTGCAATGTTGATGATAATTTGGATGAAAGTGCTATATAAAGTATATCTTTTCCTTCCTCAACAAATGGTCTAAAAGCATTGATAAAGTCCAAAGGTGATGGAGCAGAGGTTTTAGGAAGCTTGCTGCACTTATCTACTTTAGCATATAGCTCTTTAGTTGAGATTTCAACTCCATCTTTGTATGAGCTATCATCAAAGCCAACATATAAAGGGACTATAGAAATATCATTGGATTCAATAAGGTCCCTACTTAGATCACAAGTGCTGTCAGCAAATATCTTTACCTTACTCACTTGTATTTCTCCCCCTTCTTCTTCTAAATCGTATCTAATACATATTATACTACTAAAATACGTAATATAACAATTATTATTATAGCAGCATAATTTATGAAAAAACAGGTTTACTTTTTTAAATATTTATGTATAATAATTATAATAACATATCTAAAGCAATGAATGAGAGTAGTAAACATCTAATCAAGCCGCAGCGATTCAGGGATGGTGGAAGCCTGAAGCTTTGATATTTGTTGAATGGACTCATGAGTTCAAATCTGAAATAATAGTAGGATTTGACGGCATCTACCGTTATAGATTAAGTGAGTCATATGACTAACTAGAGTGGTACCGCGGAAGTAGCTTTTCGTCTCTTATTTGAGATGAGAAGCTTTTTTTAATATATGAGAGAACTATAATTCTCATGTTATTCTCAACTTAGTGAAGAATTAATTTTTTAGAGGACTAGGTATATAGTTAAAATAAGGAGGAATTGCTATGAGTGAAAAGAAAGTTATTTTTAGTGGAGTGAAGCCTACAGGTGAACCTACATTGGGAAATTATTTAGGAGCAATAAAAAATTGGGTAGCACTTCAAGATGAATATGAATGCTATTATTGTATTGTAGATTTACATGCTATAACTGTGCCACAGGAACCAAAGGATTTAAGAAGACGCTCTTTAGAGGTATTAGCTCAATATATTGCATCTGGTATAGAACCAGAAAAGAACACTCTATTTTTTCAATCCCATGTAAGTGCACATGCTGAACTAGCATGGGTATTAGATTGTATATCATATATGGGGCAATTAGGAAGAATGACACAATACAAAGAAAAGTCACAAAAAGGAGAAGAAAACTTAAACGCAGGATTATTCACCTATCCAGTACTAATGGCTGCTGACATTCTATTATACCAAGCAGACCTAGTGCCTGTAGGAGATGATCAAAAGCAGCACCTAGAGCTTGCGAGGGACTTAGCCATAAGATTCAACAACAGATATAGCGAAACCTTTAAGGTACCAGATATATATGTGTCTAAATTCGGAAGTAGAATTATGGGATTACAAAATCCTCTAAGCAAAATGTCAAAATCAGGAGACGATGAAAATGATTATATACTTTTAATAGAGGATAATGACACTACAGTTAGGAAAATCAAGAGAGCAGTCACAGACTCAATAGGGCTAGTGAAATATTCAGATGAACAGCCAGGCATAAAGAATCTTATAACAATATACTCTAAGCTTTCAGGAGAAAGTATAGAGGAAATAGAGAGTAAGTACGAAGGACAAGGATATGGAAAGTTTAAAACTGATTTAAGTGAAGTTGTAGTAGAAGGGCTAAAACCTGTTAGAGAAAAATTTGCAGATCTAATGAAAAATAAGGATTACCTAGAAAAAATATACACAGAAGGAGCAAAACAAGCAGAGTATGTAGCTAATAAAACTTTAAGAAAAGTCTACAAAAAGGTTGGCTTTATACCAAGATAGAACTAAAAGCATATCTGCAAAAAGCTGGATTTAAAAATATTAATATCGCAACAAAAGAAGTATAACAAGAGTATGCAGAAAAGTGGGGATATAATTTAAAAGCTAGGAGTACATTATGTCTGGTGAGATAAGGACGATGAGGTAAAAGATGCAATCTAAAGAAAAAAATAACTTTTAAATAAGAAATAGAAATGGATAGGATTTTCTCACCTATCCATTTTTACTTATATAGAATAGTAAGATATTACTTCTGCTTTTTTTATAACGAATAGATAAGTTTATTTTAATAAATTGATTCAAGGACTTGACTTTAATGAGTTTCAAAAAATAGCTTTCTTATTTTAATAAGATTTTGTTAGAAGCTTTTATTATTTAAAGAGATTTTGTAAAATTATTATTATATAATTCCACACAAATGATAATGTTTATCATTATCAAAATTGGATATATATAAAATACGATAACAATTATTATATTAATATATAAATAGAGGAGAGATATTATGGCATTTAAGTTACCAGAACTAAATTATTCTTTTGATGCATTAGAACCACATATAGATAAATTGACAATGGAAACTCATTACTCAAAGCATCATCAAGCATATGTTGACAACTTAAATAAAGCTTTAGAAGGACATGATAATCTTCAAAATATGGAGATTGAAGAAATACTAAAATCTTTAGATGGGTTACCAGAAAGCATTAGAAAAGCAGTTAGGAATAATGGTGGAGGTCACTACAATCATTCAATATTCTGGGACATAATGTCACCAGAAGGTGGAGGTGCACCAGAAGGAGATTTAGCTTCAAAAATTGATGAGGAGCTAGGTGGATTTGAAAAATTTAAGGAGGATTTCAAAAAAGCTGCTTTAGGTCAGTTTGGTAGCGGATGGGCATGGTTAGTCCTTGGTGAGGATGGAAAACTATCAATTGAAGCTACTCCAAATCAAGACAATCCGATATCAAATAATAGAAAGCCTATACTAGGTATTGATGTATGGGAGCATGCTTATTACCTAAAATACATGAATAGAAGAGCAGATTATATTGATTCTTGGTGGAACGTAGTGGATTGGAAAAAGGTAGTTAAAAGGTTTAAAGGACTGAAAACTAAATAAACTTTATTGTATTTGAGCCTTGTAAAAGCAGGGCTCATTGACTTCTTAGCAGTATTAACTGTAGATTGTACTTAGTTATTGTATGTGTAATCAAAATAAGATATTATGTAATTAGAGCATTTTTAGATACAAGTTAACAGGAAAGGAATTTTTAATATGTGTGATTTCTCTTCAATAGATGAAATTCATGAAATGCTAGATGAAATAGCAGAAGAAATACCTCAATACTTCTTTAATCAATTAAATGAAGGAATTATACTTCTACCTGAGTATAAAATACATCCGGAAAGTAGAGATACTGATACCCTATACATCTTAGGAGAATATTCAAGAAGTGCAAGTGGTAGACGTATTGCAATATATTATGGCTCATTTGAAAAGGTTTATAGTGGAGTTTCTAAGAGAAGCTTACGTAATAAACTAAAGGACACTTTATTACATGAATTTACCCACCACCTTGAATCCTTAGCAGGGGAAAGAGGATTAGAAATAAAGGATTATCGTGATATACAGGAATATAAGAGAAAAATTAAGGACTAAATTAAAGACTCCATTTTGCTGGAGTCTGTTTTTTCTGAATGTCTATTTATTGTTGGAATTAAACAAGCTCGAAATTGCATCTTCAATGTGAGACTCATTATTTGAATCCAGCCATTCCTCTGGAATAATTACATAGTTGCAGTTATTACTCTTCAGATAGCTGTAAATTATCTGAGCTTCATCTATATCTTCCTTGCTAATTTTTGTAGTTATACTGAATTCACTATACTTGAAATAGTTTAGTATACTTGTCTTTATATTAGTAAACAATTTATCATTTGAAGCATATTTTTCTTTAAATAAAACTTTATTTCCCTTTATTAGAAAGACCTTAACCATTGAATTATCTAGTTTCTCAATTATTAATATGTTTTTATTTTCCTCTGTGAATTCTATTACTTTTTCTTTATTTAATAAAGTCTTAATTGCACTAATATAATCCCTATATTTTGCAGCAGTTTCAAAATCAAAATTATTGGATGCATGAACCATTTTTTGCTCCATCTCTTCAAGTATGCTTACATCTGTACCATTAAACAGGTCTATAATTCTATTGATTATCTTTAAGTATTCCTTAGTCGCTTTTCCTCCTGAACACATGCCAATACATAATCCTAGTGAATAGTTTAGACAAGGAGCATTTTTTTTACCAGACCTATTACAGTCTATTTGGCAGAATTCCTTTATACCTTGGATAGCCCTTTCAACTGTGTTTTTACTTGTATATGGACCAAAGTGAATAGTTGAGTGCTTTTCACTAGGTGTAGTTACTATTTTTATGCCTAGGTATTTTTTATCAGTACTTATTCCTACATATATATAAGAAGATGTGTTTTTCATATGTCTATTATAC
>NZ_FMDO01000015.1 GCF_900095305.1 Proteiniborus sp. DW1
AATTTAACTTGTTGTGCTATATGAAATCAACAACCCCCTAGAAAAATATGGCAACTCATAAAGCTAGATTTATTTTAGGAAATTGGAATTAATCATACCTGGATTATTTATCCAAATATTAATTCTTTGATATTTGCTAAACTAATATCTTTATTGAGACATTTATTAATAAAGTAGCAAATATTGTGACCTAAAATTTTAGTTCGTAATCTTGTTATTAAGCCCCATAGGGACTTAGCTTTAACTTTATTTACATTAAGCTGTTCAGTTAATTGGGAGAATGAAGTTTCTACCCTTCTTCTAGCTTTAAAAATTAACTGTCTAAAGGACTTTGGAAATTGAGTTTTACTTTTATTTCTTTTCATAGATATTAAGTCTATTTCTTTTTCCTGCTTTAGTTCTAAAGCTAATTTTTCTCCTATATAACCTTTATCTCCTATAATGGTTAAAGAGTTATAGCTAGAAACTAAGTCCCAAACAGCACTACGATCATCTTTACTAGCATCAGTTAAAACAAAATCTGTAATATATCCATCTAAAGTGCATAGCATATGAGCTTTAAAGCCAAGATAAGTTTCTTTTTTAGATGGACATTTACCATAGGTGGCTATGCCCCTAAAAGCTTTATGAAATACAGCTCTACCAAATTTACAAACTGGTATAGGGATGCTATCAATTATTCTATGAGGATCTTTAGTGTATCCAAGTTTAGAAGAAAGCTTTTTTCTAATTTCATCTATGATAGAATGTAGATTTCTACGTGTCCGATTAAATCTAGTTCTATCGCAAAATCTAGGAAATAGATCAGCTAGATTCTTTTTACAAAAGTTAAACCAAGCTTTTTCAGAATCTATAGATAGCAATTCACCCACAATACTAATGGTAATGATTTCGCTATCAGATAAAATTGAATACTCAGCATTTTTACGAAACTTAATGTATTCTGGAGCAACTTCTTGGTATAAATCATCAATAACTACATAGGTTACCAAGAAAAAATCCTTTAAATTTTCTATTTCTTTGATAGAATATTTATATAGCTCTGGCATATGTTATCCTCCTATCATGATTTCGTGGTGGTTATCAATGATAGGTTAACATAATTGTCAGAGTTTTTTCATTAGTAAGTTTTACTAGCACAACAGGTTAACTTAGCTCCCTTTTCAACAAATATTTTAGTAAAACCATTATGAAATCCATATATCTCATCATGGTCATCATAGTTTAGGGTTAATTCTAAGCTGCTGTTTTCCCTGCATATTATAAGATTTTGGCTAACAACTTTGGGATTTTCTTTATCTATGATAAAATCTATTTTCGATTTATTTTGTGAGCAATTAGAATCTATATCTATTATAAAACCAGTATTTGAAGAACTTTCGGATAGCTTTAGAAATTCTTCACCTAGTCCATTTTTCTCATTTACAGTAAGATAATTTGAATATTTAGCTTTTTCTTCTTCTCCAATGTAACTAATAAAATCAAAGCTTTTTTCATTAAATATATCTCTATTATACTTTTCTATCTCTACTGGAAGTTGGATTTCTTCCTTTATTCTTTTCCAATACAATTCCATCACTCCTAACCTATTGTACCTTCTAGTTCTATATCTATCAGGTTGTTTAGCTCCACTGCATATTCTAAAGGCAACTCCTTAGTTATAGGCTCAACAAATCCTCTTACAATCATTGACTTTGCTTCCTCTTCACTTATTCCTCTACTCATTAAGTAGAATATACTTTCATCACTTATCCTTCCTATTTTAGCTTCATGACCTATATCTATATCATCATTATTTAAGACTATAATAGGTAAAGTATTTGATAGTGATTCATTATCTAACATTAGTGATTCACAGTTTACTGAAGCTTTTGCTCCCTTTGCATTTTTTGTGACTTCTAAAAGTCCTCTATAAATTGCTTGCCCTCCTGTTTTTGATATGGATTTTGAATTTATAGTACATGAGGTTTCTGGAGCAGCTAGTAAGACTTTAGACCCTGTGTCAAGTGTCTGCCCTGTAGATGCAAATGTAATACCAGTAAATTCAGCCTTTGCCCTTCTTCCTTTAAGAACACTCATAGGGTAAAGCATAGTAACCTTTGAACCAAAGGAGCCTGATACCCACTCTATTATTCCATCTTCCTCTACTACTGCTTTTTTAGTGTTTAGATTATACATATTTCTAGACCAGTTCTCTATTGTTGAATACCTCAATCTAGCTCCTTTATTTACATAAAGCTCCACTGCTCCTGCATGGAGATTTTGAACATTGTACTTAGGTGCTGAACACCCTTCTATAAAGTGTAGACTTGCCCCTTCGTCAACAATAATAAGTGTATGCTCAAACTGTCCTGCGCCTTTTGCATTTAATCTGAAATATGACTGTAGAGGTATATCTACATTTACTCCTTTAGGCACATAAACAAAGGAGCCGCCTGACCAAACTGCCCCGTGTAATGCAGCAAATTTATGATATTCAGGCTGGATAAGTTTCATAAAGTGTTTTCTAACCATATCCTCATATTGTTTTACTCCACTTTCCATATCTAAATAAACTACGCCTTTTTTTATTAACTCATCCTTCAGATTATGATAAACAACCTCTGAATCATACTGGGCTCCTACTCCCGCTAGTGATTCTCTCTCTGCCTGAGGTATGCCTAGTCTTTCAAATGTATCTTTAATATCTTCTGGGACATCATCCCATGAGTGACTCATATCAGTATCTGGTCTTACATAGTGCACTATATTATCTACATCAAGTTCTGAAATATCTGCTCCCCATGTAGGCATAGGCTTACTATTATATATCTTTAGAGACTTAAGTCTTAAATCGAGCATCCACTCTGGTTCATCTTTTTGCTTTGATATTTCTCTAATAATTTCTTCATTTAAACCTTTTACTGTTACAAATCTATGTCTTTCTTCATTGACAACGTCATATATGCTTCTATCAATATCCTCCAAATATGTCTTCTTTGTATTTTCCATTCATATCTCTCCTAAGCTAATTTCTTTTTAAAATTCTCATAACCCATGCGTTCTATATCCTTAGCAAGGTTTATGTCACCTGTCATAGCTATTTTTCCATCTATTAAAATATGAACATAGTCTGGTTCTAAATAATCCAGTATCTTGTTATAATGTGTTATAACTAAAAATGACCTCTCTCCATCAGATAGATTGCTTATTCCTTCGTAAATTATTCTTACTGCATCTACGTCTAGACCTGAATCAGTCTCGTCTAATATAGCTAAAGATGGATTTAATATAGACATTTGCAGTATTTCATTTTTCTTCTTCTCTCCCCCTGAAAATCCTAGATTCAAGTATCTATCCTTGTATTCATAGGGCATTTTTAATAAATCCATTTTTTCTCTTAGTTCTTTTTGAAATTCTGATACAAATATTGATTTTCCCGTTACTGCCATTTTAGATGTTCTAAGAAAGTTCTCTACTGTAACTCCTGGAATTTCTTCAGGGTATTGAAATGAGAGAAATATTCCTCTCTTTGCTCTTTCATCTACTTTAATATCATTTATTAGTTCACCTTTAAAGTAAATCTCTCCACTATCGATTTTATACTGGGGATTCCCCATTAAAATGTTTCCTAATGTAGATTTTCCTGCTCCATTTGGTCCCATAACTACATGTGTTTCACCTTTGTTGATTTTTAGGTTTAAACCTTTTAATATTGTTTTATCTTCAGCTGATGCTACTAGATTTTTTATATATAGTAACTGATTATTGTTCATAACATCTCCCTCTCTTATTGATAATAATTTTCATTATTAATTGCCTCTATTATACAATATATTTACACTTAATACTGTGAACCAAATCACAAAAACAAAAAAAGCCTCGGTTTTTCCTGAGACTCAATCTACCTCTTATTAAGTTAAGTTATAATATTATCTAAATAATCTTTGGAAGAAATTTTTAATGGCTTCCTATAAATTCTCTTTAATTCTATATTCAATAAGATTTCCAAATATCTTTTTTACTGACTTTCTTATTGAACAATAATATTCTTAACTAGAGCTAAAAAGCATAAAAATAGAGATGTGAATATATCCACACCTCTATATAATAGCTATATCAGCATCTTGGTAATCTATTAAACAATTATTTATTTAGAAAAATAGTTTTAGTTTTACCGATTTTTTCTATTCTTTCTTCAGCCATTCTATCAGCTGCTTTAGCAGTTGATATATTGTCTCTCTTAGAAATCTCAATTACTTTCTTAACAACATTGTAGATATTAGAAGCTCTACTCATTGCTCTTTCTCTATTATATCCCATTAACTCTTCGTAAACATTGATTACTCCACCAGCATTGATTACATAATCAGGAATGTAAAGAATTCCTTTTTCCTTTAACATATCTCCATGTTTTTCTTCTGCTAATTGGTTATTTGCCGCACCAGCAACTATTTTACATTTTAGTTCATTAATTGTAAAGTCATTTATTACAGCACCCATTGCACATGGAGCATAGATGTCACATTCAATTTTATGTATTTCATCTGGAGCCACTGCTGTAGCACCGAAATCATTTACTACTCTATCAATATTAGCCTTCTTTATATCTGTAACATATAGCTTTGCTCCAGCCTCATGTAGATGCTTACATACGTTATATCCTACTGCACCTAATCCTTGAACTGCAACTACCTTTCCTGTTAGATCATCACTTCCAAAAACTTCGTTAGCCGCTGCTAATATTCCTCTAAATGTTCCAAAAGCTGTTACTGGAGATGGGTTTCCGCTTTTACCTTCTAGACCAACAACATGATCTGTTTCATCATTAATGTATGCTACATCTTGTGTGCCAATGTTCATATCTTCAGCAGTAATATATCTGCCACCTAAACCTTCCACAAATCTTCCGAAAGTTCTTAATAACTCTTCGCTCTTTATTTTCTCTGGATCTCCTATGATTACAGCCTTACCTCCACCAAGGTTTAGACCAGCTGCTGCACTTTTATAAGTCATACCTCTTGATAGTCTTAAAACGTCTATAATTGCTTCTTCTTCAGTTTCGTAATTCCAGAATCTTGTACCACCTAAAGCTGGTCCTAAAGTTGTGTCATGAATACCAATAATAGCTTTCAATCCAGTTGCACGGTCTTGACAAAAAATCAGCTGTTCATAATCATACTTCTCTAAGTACTCAAATATTTTCATAAAAAATCCCCCTTTAGTAATATTATTAACTTCCTAATTTATACTATGTTAAAAATATATTAATCTGTCCTATTAAATTATAAACCTAATTGAAATCGTTTTCAACATTTCTTACAAACTATTAATTTTCTTTAATAAAATCAAAAACCCAAATAGCTAAATTTGCTATTTGGGTTTTTGATTTTATTAAGGTCTAATGAACATTTGTGTCCAATATGGACTTCCGTTGCTAGCCTTATAGTATCCAACTCCAATTTTTGTGAAGTTCTTATTTAAAATATTTGCTCTATGACCTTCAGAATTCATCCAAGCTTTTACTACAGCTTCTGCTGTAGGTTGTCCCATAGCTATATTTTCCCCTGCTGAAGAATATTTAATACCAAATTTCTTCATCATATCAAAAGGACTTCCATAAGTTGGTGATGTATGACTAAAGTATCCTTTAGTTGCCATGTCTTTTGATTTTTCACGTGCAACTTTTGATAATTCTGCATCTAATTCAAGTGCATTTAGGCCATTCTTTTGTCTTTCGACATTTACTAATCTGACTACTTCCTGTTCAATTGCACTAACACTACCTATTTCTGTGCTGTTACTTGGTTGGTCTACTGGTGCTTCAGTTTTTGTTTCTTCTTGCTTTGGTGCTTCTGTTTTTGGTGTCTCTGTTTTTGGAGCTTCTGTCTTAGGTGTCTCATTTTGTACAGGTTTCTCTGTATTCACAACATCCCCTTTAGCTGGTACCTTAATTACATTACCATTATTCTTAAGGTAGCTGCTAAATCTAAATGTATATGTCTTGTTTGTTGTCCATGTGCAATTTTGATTATTTGTTGTGACGATTCTATAGCTTGCAGCGTTAGCTATATTAATATTTGATAATACAAGTAATGCTGCTAAAGTTGATACTACTTTTACTCTTTTTAAATTTCTTTTCATAAGTTAACCTCCTTATAACCTTTCTTTTTTAGATAATGTTAGGGGAAGTGCCTTAAGAACGACCTTGTTGAAAGTATAACACTAATAACCTGAAGTCTAAAGGCTTAATATTTTGAATTAATAGTTAATATTGGACATACCTCCGAATATTTGGAAGTATGTATCAGTATATCCTGTAAAATGTATAAAATCACTGTGAACATTGATCAAAACATAATTCATCAGATTTACTTCGCATAATAGAAACATAATAATTTATAGTAGAGCAATTAACCAAAAAATGTTGTTTTATAATTTATTAGATATATATTTTCGTCCTAAATCAAAAATGAGTTAGGCATTACAAACTGACAAAGCTAATATAATGTCAATTTGTCATACCTAACCCCATACCTTTACAATTCAAATAAGTCTCTAATTTCTTTTTCACTCATTTTTGAAACAAGTGTTTCTCCAGGTTTAATAACTGAGTCTATTAGTTCTTTTTTTCTTTCCTGAAGTTTAAATATTTTATCCTCAATTGTTCCTTGAGTTATAAATTTCATAACATGAACTACATTTTCTTGTCCTATTCTATGAGCTCTGTCTGTAGCCTGTTCTTCAACTGCTGGATTCCACCATGGATCAAAATGGATGACTGTATCTGCACCAGTGAGATTTAATCCTGTTCCACCTGCTTTTAAAGAGATTAGAAAAACACTGCCTATCCCTTTGTTGAATCTATTAACTAGCTCTCCTCTTTCCTTTGTATCTGTTGAACCATCTAAGTAAAGATATTCTATTTTTTTCTTTTCAAGCATTTGTGCAATAATTCCTAACATACTTGTGAACTGGGAAAATAAAAGTACCCTATGTCCACCCTCTAAAATATCACTTATTAGCTCTTCAAGAAGTTGAAGTTTGCCACTATCACCATTATAGCCTTCTATGAACAAGGATGGATGACAGCAAATTTGTCTAAGTCTAGTTAAGCCAGCTAGTATCTTTATATGGCTTCGTTCAAAACCTTTGTCTTTTATCTCTTCTTCAATTTCACCTTTTATTTGGTTAAGATAAGCTAAATATATTTTCTTCTGCTCTGATGTAAGCTCAGCTACAATCTTATGCTCTATCTTATCAGGAAGTTCCTTGAGTACTTCCTTTTTAAGCCTTCTCAATATAAAAGGCTTAATATATTTACTTAACTCATCTAAAGATTTCTTATCATTTTCTTTTACAATAGGCCTCTCAAATTTTTTAATAAACTTACTATGAGACCATAAATACCCAGGCATTATAAAGTCAAATATTGACCATAGCTCAGTCAATGAATTTTCTATAGGTGTACCTGTAAGTGCAAAATAATTTTGTGCCTTTATATCCTTTACAGATTTCGCATTTTGTGACATAGGGTTTTTTATATGCTGAGCCTCATCTAATATACAGTACTTAAATGTGATATTTTCATATAGGTCTATATCCCTTCTTATAAGTGGATAAGACGTCACTACTATATCATAGTTCATGATGTCCTCTATATTGTTTTGTCTCTCATCTTTGTTCCCAGAAATCACCAATGTCCTTAGCTCTGGGGTAAACTTTTCAACCTCTGAAGCCCAGTTATATACTAGAGATGTAGGGGCTACTATAAGGTTTGGAAACTTGTTGCCTTCATTCTTTTCTGATAATAAAAAAGTCAGTACCTGTAGTGTTTTGCCTAATCCCATATCATCAGCTAATATGCCACCCATTCCATAGACTGCTAAAGTTTTTAACCACTTAAAGCCAAATCTCTGATAGTCTCTTAGTATGCTTTTTAGATTTTCTGGAACAGAGTAATCTATGTCACCTGGTTCTCTAATATTTTGTACAAGTTCTTTAAATAAAAGATTTCTTTTTATATAATTATTCTCAGATTGCTTTAGCTTTTCATCAAGATAAAGTGCTTTAAATTTAGGTATTTGTATAATATCCTTTTTAAAATCCTTTTCATCTAGATCCAGATAATCAATTATTTCTGACATGCTATTGAGTTCATCCATTTCGAGTGGTAAATATGAACCATCTTTTAATTTATAGTATTTTTTCTTTTCCCTTAGAGAATTAAATACATCAATTAACTCTACTCTATCTATACCACTTATATCAAAGCTAAACTCCAACATATCATTTTCAGAGTTTAATCTAATCCCTCCTGAGAATGAAGACATATCCTTAATCTTCACACTTTTAAATGCTTCAGAATAAAATACTTCCGCTTTCTCTTGAATCAAAGGGATTTTTTTGTAAACAAATTCAAACTTTTTCTCTTCGTCATCAAGATAAATTTGATTATTTTTAACTTTAAACTCTGAAGCTTCAAATATACTAATTATCTCTTTTTCTCTTTCTAAGTCTCTAATTAGTATCCTATCTTCCTTTACTGTCTTTTCCTCATGGGCAAAAGGATTTATAATCATATCACCATATATATACCTTAAGTCTACTAATATAGCATCTTCATTGATATCTAAGTAAACTTCTGGTTTTATCTCAGGCTTGTATATTGATGATTGGACCTTTTGATCTATTTCAACTTCTCCAATTTTCTCTATGAATGGATATACCTCTGATACAAAATTTTCATTATATTCATGCGGTATCTTAATTGAACTGTTCTTTTGCTTGATTAGTGCAGCATAAAAAGGCACAAAATACTCTCTTTGTTGTGGTGTAGTCTTGTATATAGTATCCTGATTAAAGAAATATTCTCCATCTGTTACTAACGGGATAAGTAGTTTTCCATAGTCCACATTCAGCACTAAATCTTTTCCGTCTTTATCTAGCTTAAATTTAAGAGGCATATTATCTTCTAATATTTTTACATTTCCATATTCTCTATTCATAATAATTGCTTTAAAGCTTCTATCCTTCATAATCTCAAAAAATCTTTTCGCAGTTTTTGAGGTCAGATTTACTCTCTTTCCTTTGAATAAGCTAGTTTTACCAAAACCATAGTAGCTTTCACTTATTGCCTTTTCTGTATCATATATCTCCTGTAATAAATCTATTATGGGCTGATCTATTTCAGAAAATCTATGGATTTTAGGATCAAATGTAAACTCTTTCCCAAATAACAATTCTTCTTTACTTTCAAAGCTTTCTAAAAGTTTCTTAATGCTTTTTACTACATATAGCTTACTTTCTCCTATACGAAGGCTTATATAGGATGAATTGTCCATATCTCCAAAAGGATTTGGCTCAAATTCGTAGGTTATTTCCAGTTGTACTGGACTTTTAATGTCTAATTGCTTATATCGAAAAAAATCTATTATATTTTTTGCTATACCATATGACTGTACTCTATCATATTCGCCATTTTTGTCTCTTTCTCTAATCTCATATAATGTAGCTACTATATGCTTACAATGTCCCCAGTACTCATCATATGCAGGACAGGTGCAAGTACCCCTACGAAAATCTCCATCCTTATCAAATTCTATTCTTACTTCATATCTTCTCGTACCTGAAACTACAGCATTAAATATTAATCTCTGGCTATTGAATTTCAAATCCTTTACCTTATTTGCTCTATAATATTGCTGCCCTTTTAAATATGTATTTGATAACATGCATAGTTCTCTAATTAATTTTTCTGTGATATTAAACATGGTCCACCTCAAATAATTTAACTTTTGAATAGTCAAAATTGAAAAACTAATACTATTATATCACAAATATTCAAATATAAATTTTCTTTTTTACTTATTTTTCCTTAGTATAACTATTTCATCACATTGTGTAGGCTTCTATATGATGGTAAAATAGAAGTAAGCTTATACTAAGGAGGAGAAGACTTATGGACTTAAAAGAAAAAGCAAAAAATCTTCCATTAACACCTGGAGTTTATCTGATGAAAAATTCCTCTGGCGATATTATATATGTGGGAAAGTCTAAGAGTCTTAAAAACCGAGTCAGCTCTTACTTTCAAAACTCAAAAAATCATCCTCCCAAAATTGAAAGACTTGTAAAAACTCTAAAGGATTTTGATTATATACTTACAGATACAGAGTTCGAAGCATTTATGTTAGAGTGTAAGCTAATACAGAGTCTACAACCTTTGTATAATAG
>NZ_FMDO01000016.1 GCF_900095305.1 Proteiniborus sp. DW1
ATTGTTGATATACTAGAAACAGTATAATATCAAAAACAGAAGGAGCGAAAAAATGAGTACACATCACGGTGGTCCAGTAACGCAAAAAACCATTAGTGAAATAGCTAAATACATAAAAAAATTGATACCGGTGAATATACCTGAGACTTATGCACTGAAACCTATGTTTGAAAACGTTGCAAGGGAAGAAGATATACGAAACGGCGTTATTGCCTTCAGGAACTTTTTGTATTTATTTTGTGACTGCTTAATCTCAGACGGACATTTATATGTCAAGCCGCAAAAAAATCCAAAGAGTGAGACAGATTATCCATTTTTATATAAAGTTACAGACCTGTTAGCTGACATAGGTTATTATGGTAAACTGACTGAGAGCGGTGATACTTTATTAATAGCTGAATTACCATCGTTTATCGCATCAGTTGATGAGAAAGGTAATATTGAGAAAGCTAAAAACTCAGTTTCTAATCTTATTGAATGTATGCGGTTTTTATCTCTCTGTGGTTTTGTCTTTACTGGTATTGATTTAGAAGCAAAGAAGCCTAATATTTCTAAAGTACAGAATTTAGAAGTATCATATCCAAATGCTCCTGCCTTGCTGGCGGGGTTAAAAGCCATGGCGATTGCTGATATAGAATTGCGGACAAAAAGGTATAAGAACGATAATAATCACGATAATCTTTTACGATGCGATTATAGATTATTAAAGGCAGAAGATACAGACGTGTTCGATGTTTTGAAAGATTTTTTACATCCGTTACCCGAAAAAGTCCAAAAGTTCGCCTTAGAATTACATCAGCGTTATATAGATATGGGTATGACCTGTGTAACGATCATATCTACATTTGAAGTTCATTTTGCTTATTCATATATAAAGAATAGCAAACGGGTCTTATCCACACGGGATGTATATCAGCAAAGAGTATGGGAGTTTGCATTATCTGTGAGACATGACTATTGTTTAGTTATAAGAGCCAAAAAAACAGATAAATATGCGGATATTATTAAAAGTTTTCCTTTATCTTTACAAGAAAAAATTGCAAGGGGATATGGCTGTGACAGGAAACTGCGTAACGAACCTTGTAAAGGCGGTTGTCAAGGGTTTCGTATACCTTTGGATGATTCAATATTAAATATCAGCAGGAGTATTGAAACATGGCTTGATAGTGAGGTATCGTGTTATTTAGGTAAATAAACACTCTCCATGTTATAAATGGAAAAGTGTTTAATTTAAAAAAATATTTTAAATGGGGGAACTAAAAAATGAGCAAATATGAAAACGCAATCAAACTTATGGAGGAATTCTGTGGAAACGGTAAGGACAATCTTGTTGCCCTTGCAACAATATCATTGACGCCGAATGCTGCCGGTAATCCCCGACCTTCTGTCCGCATGGTTAATGCATATTATGAAGATGGCATGTTTTATATTTCTTCAGCTTCTTGGAAAAACAAAACGCTGGAGATTGAGAAGAACAATGAGGTTTCCATCTGTGGATTAGACTTGTTCACCGCTAAGGGTACGGCTGAGAATCTTGGCTGGGTTAAAGATGAGAAAAATGCGGAAATCAGAGCAAAGATGAAAAAATATTTCGAATGGTTTGAAGATCATGCCAGCGAGGATAGTCCAGACTCAATCGTTCTCCGCATTACCCTCACAGAAGGAACGATTACTGACAACGAGCAAAAATACGGCGAATGGCAATATAAAGTTGATTTTATAAATAAAACAGCGGAGTAAATCAAACTGTTATTAACAAGCATAATTCCAGTTACGCTACCAATGATATAAAATTATGATTATCCCAATATTATTTGCAGGGAAAGGGAATCCTCCCTTCCCTCAAATGTGTAGTACCAGTTCTTAAAACAATTAAGCTTCGGAAATTAAATAATCTGAGGCTTAATTAGTCTTATTCAATATTTTCCATTGCCTTCTTAGTAAAATCAGTATTCACAACCTTTTCATAACCAGCTCTTTGCTTTAACTCAACAGCTAATTCTATAATATCCATAATATGATTGAGACCTTCTTCAGTTAATACAAGGTCTGGATTCAAAGTATCCTGGGCTTTATATCTTTGTACTAGACTTATTAATATTTCTTTTTCAGTCTCAACAAAATTAGGTTGTATCACATCTACATTTTCTTTATAAAACTATGTTTTTGATACAGAAAATTATAAATATTACAAATGAAATTATTGAAGCTACTTCATTTGTAAAAAGATATCTTTTGGTTAATTTGCCTATAGAGAACCAAACAATGACAGAGATATTAATAACTAAAGATAGTCATATATTATTATTGACATATATAGATTACCTATATATACTTATATATAGGTAATCTATATATAAGGAGAGGATGAATTGTGTCTATTAATAAAAGCTTGCTGACTGGTAGTGCAGCAATGCTTATACTAAAGTTACTTGAAGACGAGGACATGTATGGATATCAGATGATTGAGGAACTTGCAAAAAGGTCTAATGATACTTTTTCACTAAAAGCTGGAACCCTATATCCTTTATTACATGATCTCGAGAAAAAAGGAATGATAACTTCATATGAAAAAAATGCAGATAATGCTAGAGTGAGAAAATATTATAGTATTACAAAAAAAGGTAAAGGATTACTTGTTGAAAAAAAGGAAGAGTGGAAAAGTTATTCATCTGCTATTAATCAAGTTTTAGAAGGAGGGGGAAATTTTGCAACAATCCAATAAAGTAAGTGAATATATAAGCGCTGTTTGTGATCAAATAAGATGGAAAAAGGCACATGCTGTTATATCAAAGGAAATTGAAGACCATATAAGCGACCAAAAAAATGCCTTTATAGTTAGTGGATTAGATGAAGAAACAGCAACGAATAAAGCAATAAAGGAAATGGGAGATCCTGTTCTTATTGGCTCTGAGTTTGACCATATATATAGACCTAAAGTTGAGTGGAGTGTAATTGTGATGACTGCTATTATGCTTTTACTCGGAATAGCTATAAGAGTTTTCATTACATATAACTCTGACATTCAATTGATTCTTTCGAAAAATGTGTTTAGTATAATTATAGGAATTGGATGCGTGGCATTATTCTATTTTTTGGATTTTACTATTATAGGTAAGTATCCAAAAGCAATTTACTTTAGTTTTAATGCTATAACTATTGTAGCTACGTTGCTATCTCCAATATATAATGGTAGAAGCTTTTATACTCAGTTCTTATTATTGCTTTTTCCTATAGTTTTTGCTGGAATAATCTATAGTATGAGGACTAAAGGTTATCTTGGGGTTATTCTAAGTGGTGTTTCCATGGCTATTCCTATGTTTATAGGTGTTATGAGTGTACATTATTCTAGTGTAGTACTATTTACATTAGCTTGTCTTATTTTACTCACATATGCTATTGTAAAAGGATGGTTTAATGTAAAGAAATTAAATGCAATACTTCTTATCTACATTCCAACAGTTATTAGCTCATTTGCTATTTTATTTAGTAGTCCTTATCGCTTGGAACGATTAATGACTTCCGTAGTCCCTTCTCTTGATCCCAGGGGTTCTGGATGGATTGCAACAATAACAAGAAAAATAATAACTAATGCTAAGTTCATTGGACAAGGTGATTTTAAGTTGGCAGAATTACCTGTTACCAAAGCTTTACCATGTATAGAAACTGATTATTTGCTAACATACTTAATTCATGAACTTGGGTGGATATCATTTTTTGTCATAATGGCTGTTTTAATCTTATTTATTATTAGGTTATTTATTCTATGTTCAAGGCAAAAAAGTGTTCTAGGTAAATTGGTATCTACTTCAGCACTAATTACTTTTACAATGCAAATTATAATTTATGCTTCAAGTAACCTTGGACTACCAGTACTAACTCAGCAGACATTACCGCTAATTTCTTATGGAGGAACAGCTACTATAATAAACATGATTTTAATAGGTATATTGCTTTCGGTATTTAAAGCAGATATCTTAGTAAGCGATAAAACATTTATGATATCATCTGAGAAAAATAGTTTATTTGAGATAGTTGATGGCAAAATAATAATAAACTTAAATACAAGAGAATAACATTTTTGGTTAGATAGGCTTGAATAGCTATTGTTTGAGGAATTTGCATGATTGTTTAATTAGACCAAAAAATAATTCAGAACAATTAGTAATTCAAAAAACAACACTAAAGTAGGTAAAATCAAGTTAAGGGAGATGGCTTTATGCTCATTTCCCTTAATTATACACCTTATTAGCAATTGGTATAGTATTGAAGGCTAGATAATAATCTGAGGATTATTTAGACTTATTTAATATGTTTCATAGATTCTTCAGCAAACTCAGTATTCACAACCTTATCATAATCAGCTCTTTGCTCTAACTCACCAGCTAACTCCATAATATCCATCATGTGATTTAGACCTTCTTCAGTTAATACAAGGTCTGGTTTCCAAGTATCTTGGTCTTTGTATCTTTGTACTAGACTTATCAATATTTCTCTTTCAGTCTCAACAAAATGAGGCTGTAGAGCATCTGCAACTTCTTCTACTGAATGTGATTGAACCCAAAGCATACCTTTATAAATAGCGTTTGTAAACTTCTGAATTATGTCGGGATTCTTTTCAATATAGGTCTTCTTAGCACTATAGCAAGTATATGGAATATATCCACTTTCCTGACCAATAGATGCAACAACGTAGCCCTTACCTTCCTTCTCTAGCTGAGAGGCTACTGGTTCAAATAGTGTTACATAATCACCTTCTCCAGCAGTAAATGCACCAGCCATCATTTCAAACTGTACATCTGTACGCAACTCAAGGTCTACTCCTGGTTGGAGCCCATGGTTTTTAACTACATATTCTAAAGTCATATATGGCATCCCGCCTTTACGTCCACCAAGTACAGATTTACCACGTAATTTATCAAAATTAAAATCAGGGTCTGGCTCCCTAGCTACTAGGAAGGAACCATCTTTTTGTGTTAATTGAGCGAAGTTAACAGCATAATCCTCTTTATTTGAATTGTATACATATATAGTTGCTTCTGGTCCCATAAAACCTATGTCTGCTTCACCACTGAGTATTGCAGTCATGCACTTATCTGCACCTTTTCCGTTTATAAGCTCAATTTTTAAGCCTTCTTCTTCAAAGAATCCTTTGTTAATAGCTACGTATTGAGGTGCATAGAAAACTGAGTGGGTTACCTCAATTAGCTTTATATTCTTTAGAGTGTCGTCCTTTTGACATCCCACCAAAAATGTAGATGCTAAAATTGTTATAAGTAAAACTATAGAAACTAGCTTCAGTCTTGTCATTTTATCCCTCCTAATTTTACAAATAGATTAATTTTATAATATTCATTTACTCAGGAAAGGTTACAAAATGAAAATTGCATACCTACATATTTCTGATACCTAAAAAACATAATAAATTAAGAAATTTTGCAGGAAATTCATATAATGTAGTAGAATAATATTAAGAAATAAACCTAACTATATACATATATAATAGAAAATTACTATTGCTACCTTAAAGGTAATAAATATAGTCTTTATTGAAATGTTAAAACTAGGTTTGCTTCTTTGAAGCTTGCTTTTGCTAAATTTTCTGAATTATATTGATGTAGAGTCATCCTGTTCATCATAATAATATAATATTATATAAATCTTCTTTTTCAGCTCGTGCTATAAATAACTTAATTGAGGTGACATATGAACATACCTAATACTTTGACAACTATAAGATTTTTTTTGATTCCGATTTTTGTGCTTGTATTTTATTCATCAATAGAGAATAATGTGTTGTATGCTTCCCTTGTATTCGCTTTAGCAGGTATTACAGATGTGTTGGATGGTTATATTGCTAGAGCCTATAATATGGTAACTAAGTGGGGAGTAGCCATGGATCCCTTGGCAGATAAGCTTATGCAGCTAACAGTACTTATATGCTTTACTAGTAAATCATATTTACCAATATGGGTAATAATAGTAGTGGGAATAAAGGAATTATTAATGATAATCGGAGCATTATTTCTTTATTATAATGTTGATAAAACAGTTATTCCTGCCAATAAGTTTGGGAAAGTTGCTACTATAGCTTTTTATGTGGCTATATTATCAATAGCCTTTAATCTTCCAGATACAATTAACTTTATACTTATATTAGTAGCTGTAGTACTTACACTAACAGCTTTTATCAATTACCTATTAGGCTTCAAAGAAGTTAGGAAGGATAATAAAAACATTAAATCCTATTGACAAATTTAATTTTGTTATATATCATTAAAATAAAAATTAATATAGTATTGCAATGAAGAAGAGGAGTAAGTAAATAACCTACATAGAGAGTATAGTCCATAGGCTGAAAGACTTTACTAGGCAATGTTTACTGAAGGTAGCTTCTGAGCTTTCAAGCTGAAAATATAGTAGGCTTGAACGGTTGTAGCCGTTATTTTAATGAGAGCTAGATACGTTGTATCTGGAAATAAGGTGGTACCGCGATTACGGCCCTTCGTCCTTATAATGTGACGGAGGGCATTTATTATTTATAGGATGTGATTGGCTTGATTTTAAAATTAGGTATGCTTTTAATTATTTTAGGGACAGTTATAATTTTTGGCTCTGACATACTGTTTAAGCGAGGCAAGATAACTACACTACAATCCTTATTAAAGATTAAGCTAATAGGTTTAGGACTGACTATTGCAGCAACATTACTAATGATATTCGGTAAGTAAAAGCTAACTAAAAGACTAATACAAGGAGGTTTTTTATATGAGCGAAGGATTAGCTAAAACATATAATCCCAAGGAATTTGAAGAAAGAATTTATCAATACTGGAATGAAAAGGGTCATTTTAAAGCAGATGTAAATAAGGAGAAAAAGCCATTTACAATTATGATGCCACCTCCAAACGTTACAGGTAACCTACACATGGGTCATGCACTTAATGGTACTATCCAAGATATACTTACTAGATGGAAGAGGATGGAGGGATATGAGGCTCTTTGGCTTCCAGGAACTGACCATGCTAGTATATCTACAGAGGCGAGAGTAGTTGCCAAAATTGAATCAGAAGGAAAAAACAAATATGAACTTGGAAGAGAAAAGTTTCTTGAAGAAGCATGGGACTGGACAGAGAAGTATGGCGGGAATATTAGAAATCAGCTAAGAAAGCTAGGAGTTTCGTGTGATTGGTCAAAGGAAAGATTTACTTTAGATGAGGGTTTAAGTAAAGCTGTTGAAGAAGCGTTCATTAGGCTATATGAAAAAGGACTAATTTATAGAGGTGACAGAATAATTAACTGGTGTCCTAGCTGTGGTACTGCACTTTCTGATGCAGAGGTTGAGCATGAGGAGTCTCAGGGAAAGCTTTGGCATATTAAATATCCAGTTAAAGATAGTGACGAATTCATAGTTATAGCTACAACAAGGCCTGAAACTATGTTAGGTGACTTAGCAGTAGCAGTACATCCTGAGGATGAAAGATATAGCAGTTTAATAGGCAAGACATTAATTCTTCCATTAGTAAATAGAGAAATCCCAATAATTGCTGATGAATACGTTGAAAAGGAATTTGGGACAGGAGCTGTTAAAATAACGCCATCACATGACCCTAATGACTTTGAGGTTGGCGCAAGACACAACCTAGGTCAACTTAAGATTATGGATGACTATGGACATATTAATGAACATGGTGGTAAATATAGTGGACTAGAAAGATATGAAGCTAGAAAAGAAATAATAAAGGATTTAGAAGAACAAGGATATTTAGTTGAAACTAAAGATCACACCAATAACGTAGGTCACTGCGAAAGATGTAGTACAGTAGTAGAGCCAATAATATCAAAACAATGGTTTGTTAAAATGCAGCCATTAGCTGAGCCTGCAATTAAAGCTTTAAAAGAAGAAAAGCTTAAGTTTATACCAGATAGATTTGGAAGGATTTATCTACATTGGTTAGAAAATATTAGAGACTGGTGTATATCTAGACAATTGTGGTGGGGACATAGGCTACCTGTATATTATTGTCAGGATTGCAATGAGGTTATAGTTTCTAGAGAGAAACCAGAAAAATGCAGCTGTGGAAGTACAAACATTGCTCAAGACCCAGATACTCTAGATACTTGGTTCTCATCTGCATTGTGGCCATTCTCCACACTAGGCTGGCCAGAAAACACAGAGGAATTAAAATATTTCTATCCTACAGATGTACTAGTTACAGGATACGATATAATATTTTTCTGGGTTGTTAGAATGGTATTTTCAGGACTAGAGTACGTTGGCGATATACCTTTTGAGAATGTGTTCATCACAGGACTTGTAAGAGACTCTCAAGGAAGAAAAATGAGTAAGTCACTTGGAAATGGAATAGATCCATTAGACTTAATAGAGCAATATGGAGCAGATGCTTTGAGATTTTCTCTAGTTACAGGAAACACGCCTGGAAACGACATGAGATTCTATATTGAAAGAGTTGAGTCTAGCAGAAACTTTGCAAATAAATTATGGAATGCATCTAGATTTGTCCTAATGCATTTAGATGGTACTAACATTCCTCAGGATGAGACAAAGCTACAGTTTGCAGAAGAGGATAAGTGGATTATCTCAAGGGCTAATAATGTAGCCAAAGAAGTAACTGAAAACTTGAGAAAGTTTGAATTAGGTATAGCAGCACAAAAGATTTATGACTTCACTTGGAATGAGTACTGTGACTGGTATATTGAAATGGTTAAGCCAAGACTATTTAGTGAAGACCAAGAGGATAAGGATACAGCTAAGTATGTACTATTATCAGTTTTAAAGGATATTCTAAAGCTTCTACATCCGTTTATCCCATACATTACAGAGGAAATATGGGCTAACTTACCAGGAAAAACTAATGACCTAATTGTTGAGAGCTGGCCTGTATATGATGAAAACAAAGACTATAAAGCTGCTGAAAAGGCTATAGAATTCATAATGGAAGCAGTTAAGAGCATAAGAAATATTAGAGCTGAAATGAATGTAGTTCCTTCTAAAAAGGCAAAGGCTATATTTATGACTACAGATAGTGAACTAAGGAATATACTTAGTTCATCGGAAAGATACTTTAAGACTCTAGCATCTGCTTCAGAAATTGAGGTAGTAGAGAGCAAGGAAAATATTAGTGATGATGCTATGTCAGCCGTAGTTGGCAATTGTACAATTTTCTTACCTCTAGAGGATTTAGTTGATATAGAGAAGGAAATAGAGAGACTAGAAAAGGAAAGAGAAAAGCTTGAAGGGGAAATCAAAAGAGTAAAAGGCAAGCTTTCAAATGAAGGCTTTGTAAGTAAAGCTCCAAAGCAAGTAATTGAACAAGAGAAAGAGAAGGAAATAAAATACCAGCAAATGATGGAAAAAGTATTAGACAGATTAGCTAGCTTAAGAAAGTAGCAGATACAAAAAATGTGGAGCTCATCAGTATTGACATAATGCTGATGAGTTTTCATGTTTCATTTATTAATAAAAGTTCATAAAAATCTGAACCTTTAAAATATTCAATAAAGTTTGAATGTGATAAAATATAAAAGATAGGGGGTGCAGTTCCAGTGAAAAAAAGAAAGTTTTCCTTAAGGCTTTTTCTAATATTTATAATTACTTTTTTATTTATCTCTTTCATTCATATAAGCTTCAATGCAACAATCATAGCTAGACAGCCATCACCTAATTGGAGTAGGGGGATTGAGGTCACTACAACTCCATTTACAAGAGAAATTGTTGCAGGTATGACTAGTGAAAGAGATATACTAATTATTGCTCCTATAAAGGATGGAAAAGAGATACTTAAAATAACAAAATTAAATAAAGATATGCAAATTAAAGAAGAATATGAAGCTAGTATAGATAAGTTTAATATAAATACAATTACTTCTGATGATATTCAGCTTATAGGCAACAATCTATATTGGAGAGATAATAAAGAGAGTGCCTTATATACATCAACTCTAGATGATGCTAGCAAAAGATTTGGAGAAGTAGTAAAGCTTAATGAAAATGTGGTAGATTTCCAAGTAGCTGAGGATGCTAGATATTTAGTAGTTGTACTTTCAGGTGGGAAGGTGGCCCTCTATAAAGAGCAAGGTGGAGAGTATATTGAGCTAGAAGGACCGTCTGATTTAAGTAATATTCAGATGGTTAATATTATAACTAACAATGATACTATATATCTACAAACAGCAATATATAATGAAGAGAATTCCAATAAAGAGGTTTATATAACTGAATATAAGGATAATAAATGGGCAAAATCTGTCTATATGACATCCTTGTTAGAAGTAAAGAATCAAATTAAGGATATAGAATTAGCTGTGGATGAAGATTATGTTTATTCTATTTCATCTGTTCAAGGAGATGATAAGACTAGCTATACTTATTTGATTAATGGTTATAGTAAAGATACTAAGGAGTCATTTGAAGAGATAAAAGCTAAGTGGGCTATAGACCTTAAGGTTCAGTATTTTTCAAGCAAACCTGTTATATTTGATAGTGAAGAAGAGGGATTAACAGTATTTACAACAGCACCAAGCAACCTAGATGTTAGAGCAACTAGTTCAAATGTTATTAAGCTTAATCTTACGAAGGATGGATTTAAAAGTGCTGAGTTAGTATCAAATACAAAAAAATGGTCTAATCAAGTAGTTGTCTTGAGAGATAATAATACTGATTATGTATTATGGAACGAGTCGGGAGGCTTTGGCTCAACTATAATTATGGGTACAAGCAATGATAGGACTGTTATAGAGAATCATGCTAATATAACAACTAAGGATATTAAAGATGCTATTGCAGAAGAAGTACCTCACATAGTTAACTTATTAATAGTGTCAGTTGGAGCAAGATTATTTAGCATCTTTCCTTCCATTATTTGGCTATTATGCATGTTTATGTGGAATAGTGCAATGGAGAAGAGGTATAACCTATACTTAATCATAGGGATGATAATTCATTTAATATTCCAAGCTATATCCATAGACTTTTACTATGGGAAGTCCTATATTATGCCTGACTTTCTTACTTTAAATTTAGTCAAACACATGATACCATTTTTATTTGCAGCTTTAGCTGGGATTGTTTCATATATATATAAGAAAGAAGCTGACGAACCACAGAGCTATAAAGTATATGCATTGTTTATAGTGTACTATCATATTTTCATCAATTATTTATTTGTACCCTATTTGTTTAACGCTAACTAGGTAATTTGTTGAGCTAGTTAACTTAATTGAAATTTAATTAACTATCTCAACAAGTAAAGTTAGTATTTTATGATATAACCCGATTTTTCGACAGGAACTCTTGTCTAAAATAAAAAATAGTTATACAATATAGTAGATAAATTTTACAGGAGTGAGAAAATGAACTACAGAGAAGCTTTAGAGTATATACATGGGACAAAAAAATTTGGTAGCAAGCTTGGGCTACATAATATTAGTGAGTTACTAGAGTTATTAGGTAATCCTCAAAATGATCTAAAATTTATACATGTAGCAGGTACTAATGGAAAAGGCTCAACATCATCATTTATTGCAAATATCCTTATTGAAGGAGGGTATAAAGTAGGGCTTTTTACATCACCATACTTAGAGGTATTTAATGAAAGAATGAGAATAAATAATCAAGACATAAGTGATGATAGCTTAGCTAAGGTAACATTAGCTGTGAAGGAAAAAGTTGACGAAATGCTAAATAAGGGTATGGCACATCCTACAGAGTTTGAGATAGTAACTGCCATAGCTATGCAATATTATAAGGAAGAAAAAGCTGATTTTGTCGTTCTTGAGGTAGGCCTTGGAGGTAGGTATGATTCTACAAATGTAATAAAAAATTCTATAGCATCAGTAATTACAACTATTTCAATGGATCATACAGATATACTAGGTGATACCCTAGGTAAAATCGCTTATGAAAAAGCTGGGATAATCAAAGATAATGGATTTGCTATTTGCTATCCCCAAGACAAGGAAGCAGAGGACGTTATACTAGAGGTTGCAAAAGAGAAGAATGCTAAGTTAACATTTGTACCTACAGAAAACTTAGAAGTTATAGAAACTACTGAATTTGGAAGCAAGTTTAATTTTGAATATAAAAATACTAAAATGTCTGATTTGGAAATAGGGCTTATTGGAACACATCAAGCACAGAATGCAGCTACTGCTTTGACAGCTGTATTAGCTCTTAGAGATGAAGGGTATTTATCCATATCAGATGATGCCATAAGAAGGGGCTTAAAGCAAACAAAATGGAGTGGAAGGCTAGAAGTACTAAGAAGAAATCCTACATTCCTCATAGATGGAGCCCACAATATTCAAGGTATACAAGCACTTAAAAAGACTGTAAACAGTATATTTAAATATGATAAGCTCATATTAGGTGTGGCTATACTATCAGATAAAGATGTTGATCATATGATAGAAGAACTAGTTCCTATTGCAGACAAGATAGTAGTTACGGAGGCAAATATATTTAGAGCCATGAAGGCAGAAGATTTAGCAGCTAAAATAGAAAAATATAATAATAATATTATCATAGAAAGTAATATAGAAAAAGCAGTACAAAAAACTTTTGAAATTGCAAATGAAAATGACCTTATTGTTTTTTCAGGTTCCCTTTATTTAATCGGAGATGTAAGAACAGTAGTAAATAAAATGAATTAGCTATATTTGTACTCTTTATTGAATAAAATAATATTATTCTATTCAATAGGGAGGGATATGCAATCGTACTAGAGTTTAGACAATATAAGAGATTAGATGATGAGGAGCTACTAGAAAAAGCTATTGCCCAAATAAATGAGATGAAGTATATGCACTTTGACGAAAATGAGCATGTACATTTTTCACAAATGACAATACTTAATAATCTTATTAGAGAAATAAAACTAAGGGAATTAAAACTAGAGAAAACTAGATTAGTGGAGAATATTCTCACAGAAATCAAATAGATGCTTAATGCATCTATTTTTCTT